>JACQFZ010000042.1 GCA_016199745.1 Gammaproteobacteria bacterium | reverse complement strand
TCGAGCGACGGCGCGTAACGGCGATTCCCCGTTGGGCATGACGCGCTTGGGTGTTGCAAACCAGCGTGCGGCCCGATGTCGATCCCCTAAAACACTCACGGCGTGGTTGACGATCTCTGGATCCAGCATTTCTAGGCCAGCAAGAACGCGCTCGAAGTGCGCCTCACGCTGAGCTTCATTGTGGTCAACGAGATTCGCGAGAGTTTCCAGAGCCGGGGCACTGGATTTAGAAGTAAGCGTTTCCTGGACATGCAGGCGCCCCTGAGGTTCGAGTTTCTTGATGGCGCGGATCTGCTGTTGCGTCAGCGGGCCCCTGTCCTGCTTGTATTTCTTCCGTGGGCCGAACTTATCCGTTAGTTCTGCCATTTCGCGCTTGGCCGCCTCGATAACGAGTTTTAACTCGCTCAAACAATCCATGGGTGCACGACCTCGTAACCAGCCGTTCTTGGAACCGAACCATGCGGCGATCTTCCAAGGATCGGTCTTTACGCCAGTGAATACTTTTAACAAGCGGGCAATGATCGGCTTTGGCTTCATGCGACTATTGAATTGATAGGCGGGGTAACGATCCTTACCGCGACGGCCGGCTCGGATTCGTACGGAAAATATCTTGCCCTGCTGTTTCCAGGCGCGAACAGGATCAGTCGCCTTCGTGGTAGGTCCGATGGCTTTCGCAATATCATCTGCTGTGAGCCACTGCGTCTGCGCAAGAAGTTGCGCCACGGCGTGCTCGCGCATTCGCTGTTCGGTCGCCGACATGGGCGAGATAGATTTTTCTTTTCTATTTCGACGTGTCATTGCTTAGTCGTCAGTCAGCTGCGCATAGGTGAATCGTTGCTCACGGTGAAGGGATTCGGTTTTGTCGTTCAGCCGATACTTCGCGGATACGGCGATATGGACACTACGCGACCTGGCCTGGTCGGCAGTCAACGTTACCGGGACAAGCTCAGCGGTGCCTGCTGGCGCCTCCATGGCGTAAACCGTTGACTGTCCATTTGGTGGAATGGAGCGGCTGATCGAAGCATTCATAATGTTTTGGTTGATATGAACCGAGACGGCTTCGACGTCCAGATATCGATCCGTTAAGTTCTGAAGCCGATAGCGAACCGAGGTACCGTCGATGCCCGCGATCTCGATTTGTAAATTCCGATCGCTGAAGCCTTGCGGGGGGCGGAGTTGGAGAAGCCGAATCGATCGGATCGTGATGGTCGGCGTCAACGTGACGCCTTCCGGTTTATACGCCACCGGGAAGTATTCGAACTTGTCCACGTCGTAGGTAACTATCCTCTCGACGCTTGACCGCTTGTTGATCCTTACCTGGTAGGTCACATCGCTGAGAGCAGATGGACACTCGGACATGATCTTCTTGGACACCTCGATCAACGCATCCGAGCTCCACCGCTTGTTGAAACCGCTGCGATCCTCGATGCGAGGGACGACGTTCAGCTTATTGCGGAGAAAGTCTTCGGCCGCGGTAAGCGTTGTCTTTGCTTCGTCGGTGTTGCAGGAGGTCAGCGAAATAGCAGCCGTGCTTATTTCTCTGACCTTGAGCTTTACCTGGTAGTCGTTTCCCGGTGAGTTGCCGAAAAAGACTGCTGTCGGTCCTTCATACTTTGCCGGCCCGGTTGGGCGTATATCGACTGCCCATAGCTTCGTATCGCCTTTGCGGCAGAGGAATTCGCCGAGATACGGTTCGGCGGTTGGCGCGTAGACCTCCGGAAACCTGGCCTTTGACGTTCGCTCGAGATTGCCGCCCTGGGTTTGGCAGTAGGTCTGAAGTTTGTCTCTCGGTATGGAGAGATTCTTCGGGTCGGGGTTGGTGTATCGGATGATCAATACCCGGTCCGGCGTATGTAGATTGGCAGCAATGAAGTCTTCGACGGTTGGAGATTTTGCCGCGTCATTCCTTGATACCGTCCCTGGGACACCGGCACATCCATATCCGAAGACACCCGTGATCGCTATCAATCTCCCTGCTACTTTCCACCCGACCATGGAGTTCCTCCCTCAAAAAAATCGACCTACGTCGTAACGCTTTCTAAGAACGCTTGTTCCGCCGCTTTTTGGTCGGACTACGAAACACAAGACAACGATCGAGTAATTCGGTCTCTTTCGTGTCGAGCCCAGAAACCATCAAACGATTACCGTTCCCGAGCACGTAGACATAAGCTTTTTGTCCTTGGGCATGGGGTTCGATGCCTTCCCAAATCTCTACCAGCGGTTCCATCGTCCAGCGATTGGCGCCCGTCATGTGGCTCGGCAATACGACCTGCACTTCTTCGACCTTGACCCCTTCTGCCGCTTGGAATTCGCACAGCTGATAGACCTCGCTTAGAAAGGCGGGCTGCTTTAGTCGAACGTTGTCCTCGGCTTGAAACTGATAAATGAGATGAAACCAGGGAACGTGTAATCGACGGAAAACGTAGGACCAGGCGCGGCTTCCGTCTTCCCGGAACGCTGCTGGCAGATCGATCTCGGCGTAGTCAGTTGTTTCGAACATTTTCTTATGCGACCGCCGCTAAACAGCGGTCATCTCTTGAGATTATGTCGCTAGGTAGCTAGGTCGCTAGGTCGCTAGGTCGCTAGGTCGCTATTTGTGGTCGCGCCTAACAAAATGAACACTATAGATTGTACTCCTATAGTGCGCAATCCACTTAATTGGGTGTCCCTTTAACTGGGACATCCTGGTGAAAACAAAACTTGCGCTTGGTCGGGCCCTTAAGGAAGTACGAAAGGCGAGAGAGCTAACACAGGAAGACTTTTCAGTCGTTTCCAGCAGAACTTACATGAGCACGCTGGAAAGAGGCATGAAGAGTCCTACGATTGAAAAAATCGAAGCGATAGCGGAAACGATGAAAATTCATCCGCTGACACTTCTCACTTTTACGTTTATGAAGGCAGGCAATTACCGAAATGCAGAAGAGTTACTCAAAAAAATTCGAGCGGAGTTGGCTGAGTTTTCATAGTCAATTGGGGATTTGGGCTAGTAGGATTGATCACGGCTGGTCTAGCGAAACGGAAGACCGGTTTTCGTGGGCTGAGACGAAGTGGTCAATTTAGATTTAGAACGGTGCATGAAGCTTAGCCCAGGTCACGACCATTAAAATCAACACGCCGGCATGAGATGGCGTTGTTCGCTTTCACCTCTACCGACTAGAGATTCTGTTTCCGTGTTTAATCATAACCTGCACGGAGCGCCGTCCACCAAAATTATTATCGGCAAGATGGTAAACCAAAAAGATTTCATCCCCAATCTGCATCTCAGCCGCTTCGCGAACGTCGCCTGCCCCGAACCATATCGCCTTAAGCGCTACGTTGCCCTGAATTAAGCCTAACCGTAGATGAGCACCACCGGTCAACGCCGTCCGCTCCGTAATGCGAAAATGACCTTGATAAAGTGGCCGTTCAAAACCACGCCCGAATGGGCCGAAAGCGCTGAGAGCATCGAGCGATTCTAAAGTATGGTTACCGCAGGGAAGTTCTCCATCTGCCCAAACGACGGGGCCAAGCGGCTGCGAACCAAGTTGTTCTATTACCGCTTGCTCATAGGCAGCGGCGAAACGTCCAACGTTTGCAATGGGAACAACAGCGCCAGCCGCTGCGGGATGGCCACCAAACGATATAACTAATCCAGGATTCAGATTGACGACACGTTCAATTGCTCGGCGAACGTCAAAACCGGCGATGCCACGAAACGAGCCAGAGGCAAGGTCGGACGAAGCAACTTCACAACCCACACCAGTCGGTTGCAGTAACATTCGGGCACCTGCCCCCTTGGGTGAAAATATCGCGGCAGGTTTTCCAAACGTTTCAACTAAGCGACTGGCTGTGATGCCATGAACGCCCGAGTGCCCCTGTTCCAAATACACGACGACCGAACTGCCAGTCATGGTCGTCGCTATTTCGAACGCTTGCTGCTGGAGCACCTTTTGGATTTGCTTTCTCTCAGCGTTTTCCTGCTGGAGAGTTCTCCAATGCTGTTGAGCTTCCTGAAGGGTATCGGCAATCAAGAATTTAAATCCAGACTCCGCCCAATCCAGTCGACCTGCTGCAGCAATCGCAGGAGCAAGTCGGAATGCAACATCGTCCGCCTCAACTCTCCCCTTGACCTCTTCAGCGAAGACCGCCCAACACGGACGACGTTTGAGGTTGAGTAGTTCCAATCCCTTTTTTACAAAAACCCGATTCGTGTAGCTTCGGGTCGGCAACAGCGTCACGCAATCAGCAATCGTTGCAACCGCGACCAGATCTAATAAACCGGTTAGTGAAGGTATCTCCGAGCACCAGCCGGTGTTGAGCAGTGCCGTTCGGACTTTCGCCATTGTTAGAAAGGCAACGCCGGCACCGCAGACGTGTGGATCGTAGCGTGATTCTGAACGTGTTGGGTTTAATACGGCATAAGCAGACCGAGGCGGTCCTTCAGCGGGGATCTGATGATGGTCAGTCACTATGACATCAATGTTTGCAGCCGCTAGAAGCGCAATCCGCTGCTCATCGCTACTGCCTTTGTCCGCGGTGATAACCAAGCTCGGACGAAGCTCGATAATCCGCCGCACTACAGGTTCCGTAATTCCGTAACCCTCGGTTAGACGGTGGCTCGTAACGACATGCAAACGATCACGCGAAACCCCGAAATACTCAGCAAAGGCACACCACAGAACGGCGGCTGAGCCAGTGCCATCCATATCGTGATCGCACGCAAAAACTATCCGCTCACCTGTCCGCACTGCCTTCACGATACGGTCGACAGCCATATCCATATCTGGAATGCCCGAAGGATCGGCTACGAGCGTCAACGACGGATTTAGGAGGGCGGACAGATCCATTGGCTGATCCAGTCGGCGCGCCAGAAAGTGGCCAATCCACGGATCTACCTGCTGCTCGAGTAATGTCGCTAATACCTCGGAGTTAATCTCGCGTTGCCGTACCACAGGCGTCGGCAACGCTTGCTGACCGCGTTTCGCTATTGATACCGTGTGTCCTGCGTCTACTACGGGCGCGGTTGCCATCAGTTGCTTCGTCATTCGCTGGTGGGTCGTTGAGATAGAGACGAGTATGCCTCAACTCACCCGTCGTGCAACTCTAGCTTAGGCCCGTTTGTCAGCGCACTCTGTGCGTTCACTTGAGGATCAATAAGCTCGTCCCGTTCATTCTTGACTTTCTGCAATTCACTAGTCATTTGCTCGATATCCCGACGGTACGTGGCTCTTGCAATGTCGAACGCGCCACGTGTTTCATCCAGCTGATCGCAAACTTTCTGCAACTCGATCGCAATAAGCGCGTTGTGATGCAGCGCCCTGCTTAGCTTTTGAGTTAGTTCAGCGACTCGACTCTCGGATGACTGGCCGGCTTCTGTAGTGATAGGTGCTTTTTGTCGCTTTGCGCCTTTGCGATAGCTTTTAACTGCATCGAGCAGTTCGTTAACACTCGTCGGCTCACCTTTCGCCAGCTCCCACTCGCCATACGATAGGTCCTGGGTACTCCGCCAATTTCGTTGCGCTAGGGTATTAGGATGGATTTTCGTAAGACGACCAATTTCAGCTTTGGTGGCTCTAAGTGCCGGGTATTGCATCATCTTCAAGATGACGTTTTCGATCAGCACCGAATATTGCTCAAAGTCCTTTTCATTGCGAGCTTCAAATCCGAACATGCCATCGTGAGCCATACCGTTATCCTCCTTCCTTCACCGGGCGACCACGCGTTCCCAGCTCGACTTCGACTTCACGCTTTATCACCTCTGGCCGCTTTCCCAACTGTCTGAGAAATTTTGCATACTCTGCCTCCTGGTGAACTAAGGAGGCGCAATTAGCGAACTGCGCCCGATTATGAAGCTGTCGCACAACGAAGCTATATTCCTTCACTAATCGATCACCTTGCGTCTCATCAATAATGAGATTTTCACAATCGACGTCACAGCCACTACCGTTGATGCAACCTGGACTGTCATTTTGAGTAAACGACAAAAACGCGCAACGAAACCCATCTACTGTAGGCGGAAGCACAAAACCTTCTCGAGCCATGCGTTGCACATAACGCTCGCGCGCCTCTCCTTCCAATCCCATACCGGCAAAACGCGCCTCGATTTCCTCCTTGATCATTTCCGCAGCAGGACCTGCGAGCTTGGCGCCCTCGCGGAAAATTCCGACGGTCCGCTCCGATTCCTCATCTCGTTTTCGCGCCGCAACAGCTTTTTCATGGTCATGCAACCGGTTTAAGACAACTGAACTGCTTGAAAGACCAAGTTCTCCATAAGCTGTTGCTACGTCACTGACACGAGCGTTCTGAAGCATCCCGCCCAGGTGGTGGAGCTGGCGAGTGATCGCTATAAGGCCTACTCCAAGCCGTGATAGCTCGGCAACGAGCGTATGACGATCGCTGTACTCGGTAATATTTCCGTCGTATTCATCTATTAGCGTTTTCCACCGCGTTCCTTGAAATTCGGGTCGCAGGAAGGATGCGTTGTTTGTCGCGTGCCACGCCCCTGCCGCGGTATCGGCCTTCCCTCTTCTGTGCAGTCCGGAAATCAGATGTACATTGCCACCGATCTCATACTGCTTTGCCAGCAGTCGAACCGCGTCTCGCATACAATCAATGGCTACCCAGCTGTCAACGTTGATCGGACTGTCGTCGGTTCGACCCTTGGTTACCGTGCCGACGAGGTAGTGACGGCCATCTTTGACTAATAAACAACCTCTCATCCTTTCGATATAGTCGTCCGAAACTCGCAGTCGTAGCGTTCGACCTTCGCAACCTCGCATACCCGTGTATAAAAAAATGAGATTTTGTGCAGCATATCGACTACGCCTGAGAACATGCGCAAGCGAATCAATAGTTAATGAAAATTTTCTTTTGTTATAGTTCTCCTGCACATACTCGACATGGCTCAGTCCTAGCCTTCGCCGCTGCGTCATCAATTGGACGTAGTACTGATATGCGACATCGAAGTCCGGGTATCGTAAATCTATTGTCTGGCGGCCATTCTTCATGGCTTGATACACGTCGTTGTCGAACTGCTCATCTTCTGCTTCGATTTTCAGGCCGACTAAGAAGTCATGCACTAACGCCCGACACAGCTCACTGCGGTCACGAAAAAATGCCGCCGGCAATATCTGCTTGGGCCTCGTTGGTTTTTTTCGGTAGTTCCTCCAATCCAAGGTGTCTAAATCACTTCGCTTCCAGCCTACTGGACCGCCTGGGAAATACTTTCCAACCCAGGGCTCTGCCATAAAATAGATAAGACGTTTCGCGTGCTTATCTAGCGATCGACGGGAGAAAGGGTATCGAGCGACGGCACTCCGAAGGTCCTCAACACTAAGGTTAGAAAGAAGCTCGACCTGACCACCCTTCTCCATCTTTAATTGGACAGCAAAGCTCAAAAAATTAAGCACTTCTTTGGCTCGCGTTACCGTCTCTCGGAGCGCTCCATGCATTAGTGCGCGAACCAAGGTACCTGCTTTTATGCCTTCTACGACGGACCGGCTTAGGTTTTCATAACGTGTTTTGTTTGGCCAAAGAATTTCCAACGCATGCGACGAAACCGCTGCGTGACGCACGTTTCCGGGAATCCGAAAACTCCATCGCGCGTCCCCGAATCTCGAAGTCGCTGATACACGCATTTTTTCACTGAACTTAAGCTCGCCTTGAGTGCACCGACGTATATGATTATTGGTAAAGCCAGCGATGGCTAGTTCCTCAGCAACCGCAGATTTTCGTAACGTCTTCATGCCGGCGATTGCCTCCCCTCTTCAAAGAAGAATTCAGCCGGATCTCTGTCTATCCATGCCTCAGCACGCGCTCGCGCATCGTCAATCACTTCCTTGGAGAAGAAACCATTCTTCGAATCAATGATCTCGTCAATGAGCCTTACAGCCTTTCGGACGAGTTGATTGTTGACTCGAACACTTATCAAACCACTACGCAAATCCAATTTTAATTTGGTCTGATACGCAATTAGTCTCGGCAGAGTTACGTCGACGATGACTACGTTGTCGCAAAAGAGGCACATGTTCCACTTGCTGCACGTGCTCTCGCCGTCTATCCAATTGCGATGTTGCTGTTTGATCTTTGTCGACGGATTCTGCGGATCGCGGCAATGAAGACATCCGGGAGTTTGGAATATATAACCATCGCTCGGTTTGTCCTTTGGCGACTTGGCAATTGTCTGACGGAGTTGTTCAACAGAGCCAAGCACTTTTACATGCTTCGACTTTTCCTTCTTTAAGCGGTTAAGCGCCGCTCCCACTTCACTATACAGCGTTGTCTCAAGCTGCAACTTATCGAGGTATCGTTCGGTTGTAAGGAGGCTACTGTGACCCAGCACCGCTTGCACTAACTCTATGGGCGCACCTTGCTTGACAAGGTTTGTGGCAAGCGTCGATCGAAGCCGAGATACCGCGAGGCTCGTGCTCGCGATCTGCCGGCCAATCTTGCGCTCTTCATTGCGCAAGGCGCTATCATCTAAGCCCCCATGTTTTGTTCGTAAACTACGCTTCATAAGTCCGGCGACATGCGGTTTGAAATAATGCCTTACCCAGTCGATAAAATGGTAACGGTTAATATCCGATACGCACGGTCGCTTATGACTATCCCAACGGGACGTCTCGAACAAAAAGAGTTTTTCCCGTAACTCTTTCGGCGCCCTACTACGAAATCGAGACGTCAGCGATTCTGCTAGTTCAATAATTTCGCGGATCCGCTTAGCGTCTGGAAGGAATGCGATTGGCTTCCGGTAGACGGCGTGCTTTCCATCGCTCTCGAAGCCTTGGTATTCGCCGTGGTCCAGCACATCTTTGTCTTCTACGATGAATTCGTCAGCCAGCTCATCTGTAAGGGGCAGCTCTTTACTACCACCCGAGCGCGCTTTGAAGTACTCCAGATAGTAAGTTCGCGTGAGAGGTTCGAATTTTAGGCAACCGAGCTTTAAATCCTTGAGCGACTCGACGTTAAGCCCAGTTAGCTTTGCCAAATATGCCATTAACGAAATTACCAAACTCGAACGCAGTCTCGGCACAATTCCCCAAGAGGCGAGAAGCGCCTTCGTAATTTTTTCCTTATCTGAAACATCATAACTGTCCATCAACCTTTCACGCTCATCACGGTTTCGCAGAAAGTAATGGGAAACATTTTGGGAAAATAATTTATACGACGGTGAACTTCGGTGTGGCGGAATTCGTCCGTTCATTACGTGCTCGAAATACCATCGCCAGTTGTTCTTGTTGGCCCAGCCATATCGCGCCCCATCAGCCTGCTCTCTAAATACCGAATCTGGATCTTTTTTTAAAATTGTGATGCTGTATCCACCTTCCAATGGAAATACTTTCCGCATCACATCGATTGCACCCATCTTCGTTAATGCTTCCAAATCAGATAAAAATCTTTCCAAGACGTGATGCCGGCGCAACCTCTTAGGATATACCTGATGCAAATTTAGGATGCCGACTCCATTTGTGACAAATGCCTGGATACGTTTTTGTAAGTCGAAACGACGTTTGAAAGCCTTTGCTTGGTTGAAGGACCGCGCACCAACAGACTTTTTTAGCTGCAATTTCGTTGCTTTTTTCTTGAAAACGATCACAGCACCACAAAATGGTTGTGATTCAATGTAGCCCTGCGAGGAAAGGTATGCGATCGCATCTTTGGCGACGCGACGCCAATATTGCTTTGCGCGTTTGTCTAAAATCTGCTGAAGCTCCGTTCCGATATCCTGTTCAGTGACAACACCCGAACCCATCAGCAATCTGCGATGAAGTATGCTCAGTACTTCTAGTCGCGCAGTCCAGCACGGATTCCATCTAATTTTAGGATTTTGACCAACTCCTGTAGCGGCGTAAGGCTTTGCGATCGTTCGTAGGAATTGATAATCGTTGATCAACGCTTGCCGGACAAAATGGTATAGATCTTCGCTATACGCAGTATGCGTGTCGCCATGATGTGCATCTCGATGTTTCGTTTTTACCTTTGTAATGATTACGTCGGTCGAAATGTACCCGTTTGATCGACAGTGCCGTATCACCTCGCGCAACGAACTCATTCCTGTAGAGAGATTGTAAATACCACGGCGCAAATGCCACTGATACATTTGAAAGAAAAAATCTACTGAGAACTCGTCCTCCACAAAAATCGGCTTGATGGCTCTTTCGTTTGGGAAGCCGTCCCTATCCAAAATGTAACGGACATGGTTTCGAAACGCTGTCCGATACGTCTCTTTTGTTGCATCCGAGTTCGCCAACTCGGCACGTTCCTCGTAAACGTAACGTAACTGCGCGAGAGGATCATCCAAATTGGGCTGGGGCAGAGAACTAGAATAAGCGATATTTAGATCAGCCACCGATCACCGCCCTATGCCCGCGCTTCTCCTTATGCAGACGCGGCCCCAGGTATGTCGCCAAAACTATTTCGTCCTGTTTTTTGTAAAAAGACGCCCCCTTGGCAAGTTTTTCTAAAGCGACGAGTACGGTAGCCGGCAAGTTCCCATAAATCTCCTCTGTTGTGCTTAGCCAGTTGTGCCCCAATCTTCGCTTCGCCTCCAGCAACCGATCTAGATGATTCGTTCCCATGTCCTCCGATGTCAAAATAGCCAGCACACACCCGTGTCGCAGATCGTGCGGACTAAGCCAATCCGGAAGTGCAGTTCGACGAACGGCGCAATTGAATTGTGATTTCGCGTTTGAATATTTCCATGCGGTTCCATTTGCGGTAAGAAACGCGGGCTTCTCGGGATCGTTTAATGCGTACCCGTGTTGCAGAGCCGCAAGCCTGTATTGCTCGCTCGCGTGGTATCTGGCAACCCGTGCCACAACGGGTCGAGAAATACCAACATAACGTTCTTTAATTATTCCGGCCTGCCCTTTCCGGCCTTTGATTATCATTGGCAGATAGTTCTCGTTATGACGATCGTGTATATGGGGGAAATCTACAAGACGAACATCAAGCGCTTCGCTAATTCTTGCGCCGGCGTCGTATATGAAATGAAAAAGAGAACGCTCGCATTCGTTATGGAACGCATTGAGGAGCTCGATGACCATTGACTGAGATACCAACTCAGACGCGAGCTTTGTCTGTCTTCGAGATGATTTCGTAATTAGGCGAGCATCGAGCTCATATGGATGCGACTCTCTGACGCAACCTGCCTCTTCCGACGTCAACCAGCTTAAAAGTTTCTTTAAAATGCTTTCCCGACGGCGAATCGTTTTACTGCTGATTCCGGCGTGACGCATGGCCTGTAGGACCCTTGGGATATGCCGTCGCTGAATCAATTTAAGGTGCTGATCGATACTTAGGTCTTTGATCGGAGACGTCGCCTCTACGAAGTCGAGCACCCGTTTGAAGTCGTGTCGATACTGGACCACCGTGCTTGGAGCAAGTGACAGGCCCTCTGACCGTCTCAGAGAGGTAAAGAAAGAAGTTACTAGCGGGGATGGACGCCCTTCGGTATCCAAATATACGTGGGAATGAAACCCGGGGGTTGTCTCTACTGAGAGCCAACCGGGAAGGGCGACTTCTTCAACAAAGAGGTTTGGGTCCGCGCTGCTAAGCCAAGCGTGATGGCGATCCTTGGCCTCCTCGTACGTCCCTTTCAGCTTTTGCACGGGCTTCCTTTGCTATCCATCCAACAGCAGGACAGAGGCCGTACTATGTGCCGAAAACTTTAACTTACTGCGCTTATATCGTCACGCAGTTCTCTCTCACTCACTAGCCAGCAATAACCAAGTCCTCTCTTACAGCCTGGGAATTAGATCTTTTTATCTGCATAAAATCAAAATCAGCAACGACCAACAATCGACCGCGATTACGCAACTGCTCCACCAACAGCTCGACCGCGCCGTCGATCCCCTTGAGCTGCGACGGCGACAACATCCGTTCGAACGAGCGGTCGAGCTCGTGCACCGTCGACAATCGGCGCGCGCGATAAATGCGCACCAGCACTGGGTGCAAGTCGGCGGGAAATGTTAGATCGTCGGCACACGGCCGGCGTACGATTAGGCGGCGCGTCGGCGTCATCGATAACTCGCCAACGGCCGGCGGCGGCGCCACCAACGCCGAGCATGGTTTGCCTGCAAGCGAAAGGCACGGCCGCCGTCGCTATATAAATCCACGTAAGCGAGCTCGCGATTCTTCAAGGCTTGGAACATCGGTGCCATCCAGTGATTGTCCAGGCGCTCGATGAACCCGCGCCATTCCTCGGCGTCGCCATATTGCACCACTGTGCGCGCTTGATCGAGTACCACTAAATGCGCACCTCGCGGCAACGACTGTCGCTGCCACTCGTTGAAGTGCGTCGGCAACGCGCGGCTCGGCACGTCCGCCAAACGCGCCAACGATAAGCTGATCGCTTCTTCGCTGTGCACCTGCACCCAATCGACCGGGTGTATCTCCGGCAAGCGTCCACTGCCCCAAAACCATAGGCTATTAATCGGCAATTCACCGCGCTGCTCGCGCTCGACGTTAACCGCAGCGGTGTGCAACAAGATTTGCATCTCGTTCAATACGGTGTGCCATAGCTTGCCGTCCTTTCCTTTCGGCAGATAGGGATGAATGTCACGACCGACGACGTCAGCCAATGGTGTCGTCAAAATCTTTGCCGCTCGCGGCGGCTTGAGATACCAACGCCCCGGCCGCGGCGCCTTTAACACCCAACCGTCATGGGTGTACGCAGCGGCAACTTCGGCAGCGAGCCGAGTCGCCTCGTCCTGCGCCAAGGCAATCACTTGGGTATCGACCAATACCAGCCGGTCACGTTCTGGGCGCAAGTGCACCGGATCGGCTCGCAGCCACCAGCCTTTATCGATTACGCCGACGTCGAGCGCGCGCGTCACGGCTGCCACCGGCAAATCGGCGTCGACCGGCGGCTCTACGTCGAAAAGCTGGAAAACGACGTTTTCAAAGCGGCTAACGGCGACATCGATAGACTCCGCCCGCGCCAACCACATCTCCAAGGCCGGGGGGCGTGGCGCAAAAGCGTCTGGAAGGTCACCCAAGGGGCCAAAGAGGCCAGGGATGCACAGGGTAAGGGATTTAGCCGGTTCCGCCGGATCGGAGGCACTTATCAAGCGGAAGCCCACCTATCACCTAATATGAGAAACGGGGCTGGAACAAACGTGGCCGGATTCTAGGGAAACAGCCGAGATTTACAACAGGCGCCCGGTACCGGCCGAAAATGGCCTGACTTTTGCAAATAGTGAGTTAAGGCCTTCATTTGCCGTTAGAAAGGGAACGCAAAAATGGAACAACGGGCGTACACAACGCCCCAGCCCCCCGGTGGAACCACAACCGCCGCCGGCGATGGATCACTCGCTACCGACTTCGCAACCGCGTTGGCGCGCTATCGCGCTTGGTGCGACGAGCTAGGCACGGCAATCGCCGACTACCAAGCCTGGGTCGAGCAACAAGGCGACGACGCCGACGGTGAACGCGATCTGCGGGTGTATGAGCTTGCCGAGAGTCTCAAGAGCGAGCGCCTGAAAGTCGCACTGATTGGCGAATTTTCGCGTGGCAAAACAGAGCTGTTAAACGCCCTCTTCTTTGCCAGCTTTAAGCAACGCCTACTACCGTCCGCCGCCGGCCGCACTACCATGTGCCCAACCGAGCTGCGATACGATGAAAACCTGCCGGCGTGCGTACGGCTGCTGCCGATCGAAACGCGCAAGACCAGCACGACCATTTCCGAATACAAGGTGACCCCGGTTCACTGGACCACCGTCCATATCTTGCGCCCGGACTCGGCCGACGAAGTTCGCGAAGCCTTCATGGAAGTAACGCGCACTAAGAAGGTCAGTGCTTGGGAAGCGCAAGAGCTCGGCCTGCAGTCGCCCTCTACCGACGGCGCCCGGCCACCGGCGGACGCTGTTGTTGAGGTTCCGGTTTGGCGCCACGCGATCATTAATTTTCCACATCCACTGTTGCGCCGCGGTCTGGTCGTGCTCGACACGCCGGGCCTCAATGCGCTCGGTTCAGAGCCGGAGCTGACGTTCAAGATGCTGCCGGAAGCGCATGCCGTCCTTTTCGTACTCGCCGCCGACACCGGCGTGACCCGCAGCGATCTCGAAGTCTGGAACAGACACATCGTCAGCTCGCGCGGCGTCAACAGCGTCGGCCGGTTCGTCATACTGAACAAAATCGATATTTTGTGGGACGAGCTGCAAGACGAAAAAAAGATCGACGCCACCATCGCCCAGCAAATTCGTGACACCGCCCGCATCCTGTCGGTCGACGACAAACGTGTGTTTCCCCTGTCGGCGCAAAAAGCGCTCACCGGTCGCGCCAAGGGCAATACCGCGCTGGTTGACCGTAGCGGGCTGCCGGCGCTGGAGCAACGCATCATCAACGACATCCTGCCGTCGAAATACGATCTAATTCGCAGCAAGGTGGTCTACGAAATCAGCGCCCGCGTAGGCGACAGCCATAGCTTGGTGAAGGCACGTGTCGCCAGTGTCGACAAACAATTGAGCGAGCTCAAAACATTGGGCGACCGCAACCTCGACGCCATCCAAAAAATGGTGGCACGGATGCGCGACGAGAAACAAAAATACGACCGCGAGCTGCTCGGCTTCGAAGGCACGCGCACGCAATTGTCGACACAAGCCAAAGACCTGCTCGCGCCGATGAGCCTCACCAGTCTCGATGCACTGATTAAAGAAACCCGGCTCGATCTGCAAGACAGCTGGACGACGCGCGGCCTGCAACAAGGCATGGAAACGTTCTTCACCGGTACCCGCAAACGTATGGATCAGGTCGGTAAACGCGCCGAAGCACTCAAACGCGAAGTGGAAGCAATCTACACACGCCTGCACGCGGAATACGGATTTACCAAACTACAACCGGCGCAACTGTCGCTGCTACCCTACTTCGTCGCGTTCAAACGACTCGAAGAAAAAGCCGAGGCGTTCCGCAACAGTCCGATCACGCTCATGACCGAGCAGCGCTTTGTCATCAAAAAGTTTTTTATCACGCTCGTCGCGCAGGCACGCCACTTGTTCATTGAATGCGATAAGACTACCAAGGGCTGGTTCCAGGCACTGGTAACACCGTTATACAAGCAGCTACAGGACCACAAAACGGCGATCGAGCATCAGCTCGAAACCTTGCGCAAGATTCACAAGAACATGGATAACTTGGGCGTGCACATCGCCGACCTGGAGACGGCGAAGAAAGATCTGGCGGGGCAACTGGAACGGCTGGATGGGCTGCTCGAGCGGATACAACGACCGGTCGGATAAGTTCTTGCCGATGTTTTGACTTGCCTCGGCACACCGCCCGTCGCTTCGCCAGCCGCGTAAAAGTAGTGGGATTCCGGCACATCCTCCGCTGTTCTTCGCTACAAACCTAGACGATCTCCGTAGGTAACCCATAGAATCCGTAAACGCTGCTGGCCACTATTGGTTGCCAGCAGCGCATATAAAAACTTATTCAATTAGGGAGCCCCAAATGAAATTCACGACCCCAACGCTCATGGGTGCGGTCGCTGTTGCCGCGCTACTCTGCACTGCTTGCGGTAGCGGCAATAGCGATGATGCAGACTTAACGCTGGATGAATTTACGGTTACTCCGACAACCCCGGATAGCTCTACTAACGAAGTAAAATTTATCTGGAAGGTCAACCGTTCGGACTTGTCGAATTACCGTTTTTCGGTCTACCTCATACCCTCCAGTACGCCGGATGCGGACCGAAAGGACGACAATAGAGTCTTCAACCGCAATTGCACTTCAGGGGTGGCGGAAGCCTGTGAAAACGGCGGCCAGGTAAATTGCGATTACGAACGCGACGGCGATAACAGACGGTTCAAGTGCAGCGACTTCGCCAACAAAGAGTTTTCTATCGGCAGCTATCGCGCCGTCGGCCGCGCCTGCTTTACTGAATCCGATTTCGATGAAAAATGTCAGGAAAAAATCGTCGATGTGACCCTCAACTAACATCGATGCCAAACGAACCGCTCAGATAATGATCAACTAGCGTTACGAAGTACCCGGTTCGACGTCGGCCGACACGCCGGCCCACTCCACCAGCCGCTCGGCCATGCGGTCGAGCGGCAATATTTCGCAAACGCCGCCCTCGCGGATCGCCCGCTCGGGCATACCGAATACCAGACTGGTCTCCTGATTCTGTGCCAGCGTCCAGGCACCGCGTCGGCGCATGTGGCTCAAGCCGCGCGCACCGTCACTGCCCATGCCGGTCAAGATTACACCCAGTGCATTGGCACCGATCGCGCGCGCCGCGGAATCGAACAGCACGTCGACCGAAGGACGATGCAGGCTCACCGGCTCACCCTCATATACCCGCAACCGATAGCCATCGGCCAAGCTGATGAGCTCGGTTTGTTGACCACCGGGGGCGATAAATACCATACCGGGCCGCAGCTGATCGCCGTCGCGCGCCTCCTGCACTTTCATGGCGCAGTGCTCGTTCAACCGATCGGCGAATGGTCCGGTGAAGCGCGGCGGCATGTGTTGGACGATGACGATCGGCGGCATACGCGCCGGTAAGCGTTGCAAGATCTCGCCGACCGCCTGCGTGCCGCCGGCAGACGCGCCGATAGCGATAACGCCACGCTCGCAACGCGCCGCTTGCAGCGGCAACGCCGGCAAACTCGCGGCAACGTTGGACACCGCGCGCATATTGCCGAGTCGGACGTGCGCCGCCGCGCGCACTTTAGCGCGCAGCTCGGTACCGATACGGTGGATGTTCTCGCGCGGATCGCCGTGCGGCTTGGCCACGACATCGACTGCACCGAGCTCGAGCGCACGCAAGGTCGTGGTAGCACCGTCGCGCGTCAGCGACGACACCATGATGACCGGCATCGGCCACAAGCGCATAAGGTTCTCGAGAAATTTCAGGCCGTTCATGCCCGGCATGTCGACGTCGAGCGTTAGCACATCAGGGTGCAGGCGTTTGATCTTTTCGCGGGCAACATACGGATCGGGTGCCGTGCCGACGACTTCGATGGTATCGTCTTCGGTCAACAACGCTGTCAACAACTGACGCATCAGCGGCGAGTCATCGACCACCATCGCTCGGATCTTAGCGCGGGCGTACAACGGCTGCGGTTCACCGGCCACTAGAAAAGCTCCACTTCGCCATCCAGCTTCTGCCGCTTCAAGCTGATGAGATAAACCATTTCCTCTTCGGCGGTACGTTCAGCGTCGCCGCGGCCTAAATATTTGACGAACACCTGACTGGTGTCGGTATGAAACAGCACCCGCCGCGGTTGATAGCCGCCGACATCTTCTTTGACGATCGGAATCTGTTCATTCGCCAGAAAACGGCGGACGAACTCGATATTGCGTTGCGGTACACCATCATCGCGTTCGCTGATTTTCAATACGTGTCCGCCGCCGAATACCTTAGCGCGAAAACGCTTACGGTTGGCGCCGATCTTCATCAAATCGCTGATCAGTAATTCCATCGCGTGCACGCCGTAGCGGGTACTCGTCGGATTGTCGGCATCCATGCCATGCGGCAGCATGAAATGGTTCATGCCGCCGATGGCGGCGACCGGGTCGTATAAACAGGCGGCAATACACGAACCGAGCACGGTATCGAGTACCAGCGGATCGCGGCTCGTACGCAGACCACCGATATGAATCGTGACACGCGGGACATCGGTTCCATCCGCTTGCAGGCGGCCGGTTACGCTCGGTATGCGTTTGCGTGTCATGCCCGCCCCTTATATTGGTAAATGCTCTGACCGACATGACGCACGGCATCATCGGTGCCAATGATCGATTCGGAATGGCCAAGAAAAAGATAGCCTTCCGGTCGCAGCATCCGCATTAGGCGCTCGATCAGACGGCGTTGGGTTTCGCGGTCGAAATAGATGACGACGTTGCGGCAAAAAATGACGTCGAACTGCCCGCGCATGGGCCAGGGATCATCCATCAAATTCAGATGACGAAATTGAACGATCTCGGAAAGCAGCGGTTTGACTCTAACATGTCCGTGATTGGCACCGACGCCGCGATAAAAATAGCGCTGCAGCAACGGCTCGGGTATACGCGATGCCTGCTCGACGGTATATACGCCACGCTCGGCATGGGCCAACACCTGGGTATCGATATCAGTGGCAAGAATACGCACATCCCAGGGGTCGTCGTCGGCCAACGCCTCGCGCACGGTAATCGCCGTGGTATACGCCTCCTCGCCGGTCGAGCTGCCGGCGCTCCAGACGCGCAGCCGCCGCAACGTGCTGCGGGCACCGGCGCGTAACTGCGGAATGACAGTCTCGGTTAGAAATTGGAAGTGATGCGGTTCGCGAAAAAAATCGGTCTTGTTGGTCGTGATGCAATTGATCATCTCGACCATCTCGAGACCTTCGGGATCGCATTCCGTTATTAAGTGGTAGTAATCCGCGAACGTTGACAAATTATGGTGGCGCAAACGCTTCGCCAAGCGCGCACAAACCAACGCGCGCTTGTGCTCGGTTAGCGAAATGCCCGTGTGCGCATAAATCAGATCACGCAGATACCGAAATTCGGCATCGGTGATATGAAATGTGGGCAGGCCGGCGAGAAGTTGCGACGGCAGTGCCGCCATACTCGTCCGCAGGCATAGGCCTGCGCCTCCAAGTCTTAAGAAATGGCGTGCATCGTGCGCGCCTTCGGCTCGCCTCCCTCTCTCGGAGGGAGAGGGCGTTAAAATTCGGTCCAGTCCTCACCACTGCCGGCGGCACGGCGTGGGCGCAACACCTGTACTTTCGAGTCGACGCTCGGTACCGCCGTTTTACCACCATCGCCCGCGTCGGCCTTGTTCGACGACGATGACTTGGTGGTCGAACCGGAACCCGAGCTGGCCAACTTGAATTGCCCGACCAGTTGCCGCAGATGCTCGGCCTGCACCGCCAACGACTGGCTGGTGCCGGTCAACTCTTCGACCTGCGCCGCATTCGATTGCGTGACGCCATCCATCTGCACGATCGCGCGGTTCACCTGATCGATACCCGACGCCTGCTCCTGACTGGCCGCATTGATCTCGGAAATCAACTCAGCGACGTTCTTCACCTTGCCGACGATGCCCTGCAATTTGGCGCCGGTGATGCCCACCAGATGCGCGCCGTCACCGACTTTGTCGACGCTGTCATTGATCAAGCCTTTAATCTCTTTCGCCGCTTGCGCGCTGCGTTGCGCCAAGCTACGAACCTCGGCCGCCACCACCGCGAATCCGCGGCCATGCTCACCGGCGCGCGCCGCTTCGACGGCCGCGTTCAACGCCAGCAAGTTCGTCTGGAAAGCGATCTCGTCGATGACGCCGATGATATCGGCGATCTTCGTGCTGCTGCCGTTGATCAAGTCCATGGACCGCTGCAATGAATTGGCCATGGTCACGCTCTCATTGGCAGCGTCGGCCGATTCGGCGGCGAGCTTGTCGACCTGCACGGCGTTGTCGGCGTTATGCTTGACGGTGCTGGTCATCTCTTCCATCGACGCCGCCGTCTCTTCGAGCGAGCTCGCCTGCTCCTGCGACGATGCCGACAGCTGTTCGCTGGCGGAACTCAGCTCCTGCGAGCCGTGATAAACGATTTCCGCCGCCTCGGCGAACTTGCGCAGACTTTCGCTAAGCTTCTGCACGGTGACATTGAGCAGTTCGGCCACTTCGGCGATTTCATCGTGGCGGCCGGCGCTCAGCTGCATCGACACCGTCATATCGCCTTCGCTGATCCGGGTTAACGCTTCGCGCAGCTGCTGCAACGGTCCAGTGAGCGAACGCGTGAGATAAACCCCGACCAGAAGCATCGCCACCAAGCCGGCAACCATGACCCCACCGGTCACGAGCCGCGCATCGCGGTAAGCGCTTTTGATCTTGTCGTATTCCTCCTGGTAGCCGGCAAACGCTTCGCCGCCGCCCTTAACCGGCGTCAGTTGCACCACGCGCTCATGCGCATTGTCGGCGAAACTCGCCATTTGCATCATCTTGTAGAGCCCGAAGCCGCCGCCGATGCCAAACGTGAGGAACACCAGTCCCGCTGCCAGCAGGAGTCGACCGCGAAGCCGCAACCCTGATTGATTCGATGTACTCATCGTATGTCTCCCAAATAAACAACATCGCCTCCCTCCCCCGCAGGGGAAGGGAACGAGGGTGGGGGTGAGTTTGGCGCTTCGTTTGAACCCACCCCCACCTTTTGTCCTCCCCCTGAGGGGGAGGAGAAGTCGGCGAAAATCTTCATATTTAAGCTGCCGCCTCGACGGCCTCGGCCAACGTATCGGGATTTACTAACCGCTCCACATCAAGTAACACCAATAATTTTTCGTCGATCTGTGCTAGCCCTTTTACGAACTGCCGGTTCGCATGACCCTCGAATTCCGGCGGGGTTTGCCGCTGCTCGGTCGATAAACTAATCACGTCGCTGACCGCATCGACGACAACGCCCGCCAAACGCTGGCCAACGTTGATCACGACGATGACGGTAAACGAGTCATACGCTGCTTCGTTCAAATTGAAGCGCAGCCGCAAATCGATAATCGGCACGATCGTGCCACGCAGATTGAGCACGCCGCGGATATAACGCGGCGAGTTGGGCAGCGACGTCACCTTGGTCCAACCGCGAATCTCTTGCACCTGAATGATCGGGATGCCGTAATCGAGACCATCGAGCCGGAACGTAAGGAATTGCACTAGCTCTTCGGTAGGTATCGCGCCCGGCTTAATCGATTTATCGAGCATCGCTGTTTCCCTCAATGTAACGTCGCCGACGCACCACTCACGCGTCCGACTGTCGGGCCGCTCGCGGCCACGACATTGACCGCGCCATGCGCGCGCCGCACCAAGCTCCCGGCATCGAGGATCAGCGCCACCGTGCCGTCGCCCAAGATCGTCGCCGCGGAGATGCCTTCGAGGCGCTGGCAGTGCTTATCAAGACTCTTCAATACCACTTGCTGTTGGCCGAGCAACTCATCGACAAACAATCCGGCGCGTTTACCGTCCGCTTCGATGATGACGACGATGCCTTCGCCCAAATTGTCGGTGCGCGGCGGCACATTGAACATGCGTCCGAGTCGCAATAACGGCAAATACTCGTCACGCACACATAAAATTTCCGGTCCGCCGGCCGGCTGTGTGACTTGGCGCGGATGAATACGCAACGATTCGGCGATCCATGCCAGCGGCAAAATATAAACCTCCGAACCGACTTGCAGGCTCATACCGTCGACGATCGCCAGCGTCAGCGGCAAGCGAATGGTGAAACGCGCACCCTGACCGCTGACCGAGCTCACCTCGACGCCGCCGCCGAGACTACGAATATTGTTGCGCACGACGTCGAGCCCGACGCCGCGACCGGACACATCGTTGATCACCTCAGCCGTGGAGAAACCGGGGGTAAAAATTAATTCGTCGATCTGCGCTGGCTCGAGCTGAACATCGGCGCTGACCAAACCGCGCTGACGCGCCTTCTGCAGAATGCGCGTACGGTCCAAACCGCGACCGTCGTCCTCGATCTCGACCACCACGCTTCCGGCCTTGTGATACGCATCGAGCTGGATTGTACCGACCGGCGACTTGCCGGCACGTACGCGATCGTCCGGCGACTCGATCCCGTGATCGATGCTGTTTCGCACGAGATGAATCAACGGATCGCTGATGCGCTCGATGATGGTCTTATCGAGCTCGGTGCGCTCGCCGCTCATCGATAGTTCAATTTGCTTGCCCAACGAGGTAGAAATGTCGCGCGTCAACCGCGGCAGCCGGCTGAACACGAAGCCGATCGGCAGCATGCGAATGCCGAGCACACCGTCTTGCAGATCACGACTGTGGCGTTCGAGCTGGGCGATACCGGCGCGCAGCTGCGGCAATGCATCGAGGGTAAATCCTTCGAGTACCTGGCTCAGCATCGTCTGCGTAATTACCAGCTCGCCGACCATATCGACCAATGCATCGACCTTAGCGGTGGCAACACGGATCGACGACATATTCATATCGTCCATCTTCGTCAACGTCGCGACCGACGATGCCGCGAGCACCGGCTTGAGTTCGAGCTCGCAATCGCCGATCACCCAAGCGAAAACCTCGTCCAGCGCTGCCCGCGGTACCGGCGTTTGCAACACCAATTCCCAACCAAGGTAACAAGTCTCCGGATCGAGATCGGCCCAATTCGGCAAGCGCGACAAATCGGTACGCGTGCGACTCTGGCCAAGATCGGCGATGGCGCGCAACAATCGCAACGGATCGTTACCAGTGTGGAACAGTCCTGGATGCGGATAGAAGCGGATGACCCAGCTACTGGCGTCGGCCGCCACCGGCGTCGAAGCGGCGCGCGGCTTGTCCGGTAACGCCTGCGCCCGCTCGAGTTCGGCGCGCAACGCGTCGACACCGGCCGGAGTTTCCGGTGTCTCCGCGCGCGCCGCCTGCAGCAACGTCCGCAGGCAATCCACCGAACGCAGCAATAAGTTGATCGATTGAAAATCGAGAACTCGCCGGCCGGAACGTGCGTCGTCCAACAGCGATTCCATCGCATGCGCGAAATCGGCTACCTGCTGAAACCCGAAGGTACCGCTGCCGCCTTTGATGGAATGGGCCGCGCGAAAAATACGGTTGAGGCATTCGGCATCGACGACGGCGGCGGCATTACGCTGTAACGCCCGCTCGACATCGAGTAATTCCTGCTCCATCAGCGCCACTGCTTCGAGACTCTCCTCGAAGAAGGTCGGGTGGAATCGGCGCAAGTCGACGGCCATCGCCTACCCCAACACTTTTTTGACGACGTTGACGAGTTGTTCCGGATTGAACGGCTTGACGATCCAACCGGTCGCGCCGGCGCGCTTGCCTTGATCGCGCTTGCCTTGCTGTGATTCGGTCGTCAGCATCAAAATCGGCGTGAACTTGTAGTTATCGAGCGCACGGAGCGACTGCACCAGCGAGATGCCGTCCATATTCGGCATGTTGACGTCGGCAATGACCAAGTCGACCTTGCGCGTCTTCGCCAACTCCAGCGCCTCGGCACCGTCGCTCGCTTGGATAACGTCGTAGCCCACGCTGTTGAGCGTGAAGCTAATCATCTGTCGCATGGATGCGGTGTCGTCCACCGTCATGATGGTGGGCATGAGTTCCTCCGTCTCTTTAAAAGAGCTCCACTGTCGGTCCGCTAGTCGGTGCGCCTACCGCGCGCAATTTTCGTAATGCGCCGTCGCTCGCCGGCGATTCTGCCGGCGGATTGGCGGCGGCGCCTTCCGGCAGCGGCAGGGTTCCCTCCACCGCCTCGGGCAGCAAGTATTTATTGACGACCATCGTTTCCTGCATCAAATGGAACAACGTGCGTCGCAACTCATCCATCGGTTCGAGCATGCTGGTCAATTTCTGGCTGGTGATGTCGTGGAACTGCAACGAGATAACGACGTTCTCGACGTCGCGCGTAATCTCGCGGCTGATGGTATTGATGCGGCCGACAGTTTCGGCGACCTCGCGGTTCTTGTCTTCGAGCGCGTGCGTAAGCGCAATGACGTCGTCTTTGATCGTCAGCGCGTGCTCCATGTCGGCAGCCGACAACTTACGCATATCGCCGTAGGTCTTGTTCAAGCCGACCTTAACCGCCTTCAAATGTTGGCGAATACGATCGCTGAACTCGTGCGAGCGTTGGCTCAAACGCCGCACCTCTTGCGCGACGATCGAGAAGCCACGGCCGTGCTCGCCGACGCGCGCCGCTTCGATATCGGCGTTCAACGCCAGCAAGCTGGTTTGATCGGCGAGCTTTTCGACGTCGAGCAAGAACCCGTCGATCGCTTGCGTACGAGTCTGCACGCCGTCGAGCTCTTTCACCATTTGCACCGACAGATCGGCAACGCGGACCACTTCGTCCGCCATTCGCGTCAAGCGCTCGTCGGACACGCGAATAAAGTCCTTCAACGACTGCGGCGCACCATCATCGGCTGCACCCTGCGTACCTTCGAGCAGGTCCATCGCTTGGCGCGCTTGCAATGTCGCTTTATTGATGACCGCTTGGAAGCTGTTCGAGATAGTATTGGCCGCCTGCTCGGTTTGCTGTACGACGGTGTGAATCTGTTTGCGTAATGCCAAGGCGGCTTCGCTGTAACGATGTGCGACATCGACCCAACGACGCAGTAAATCTTCCAACCGACGCCGATGATTATCCGACGCCATCGATTCCAGCATTTGGTCGACTGGCGGCAACTGCGTGATCTCGGCCGATTCGCGCAACAGCGCTTCAACGTCTGCTTCCAGCGAGGCGGCGGACGGTTGTGCAGTTGCGGCCACGGTCGTTGGCGACGCCGCTTCTTCAATCATGCGTCGTTTCATTCCGTAACGGGTCAGCAATAACACGGCGATGATATTGGCGAAGGCGGTACCGACGGCGACACTCAGCGGGATGAATAACAGCGTCCACGCCCATGAGCCGACGATGGCGATAATTGCCCACGCCCACCAACGTTCTGCCGCCAACCGTTGCATCATGTCGGCAACTCCAAGGCACCGGTGATGCCCAACGCTTCACTGCCGTTGCGCAACGCCGTGCTGACCGAACGCCAATGCGGTGCTAAGCCGCGGTCGCGCGCCGTGCGATAAAACGCGAGCAACAACTGCAGGCCGGCGGCATCGACGCGTTCAACATCAGCCGCATGCAGCTCGACGGGCAATGCCCGCACCAACGCTTGGTTCAACGATTGATAAACGGCACGCACCCGGGGCACATCCAGCAAACCCTGGAGAACCAGTTCCGTACGGTCGGCGTGGCACGTCACTTGGACGGATTCCATACATCATCCTTAGTCGTTAGGTGCACAAACATCCATTACTCCTTCACTATGGCGAGGAATTCCTTGTCATAGTTGTAGTAAGTAAAGCAATTGCTATGCCAGCAGGAGGAAGAAAACGCCGAACGGCTCGAATGATCGCGTCGGAATTTCGACGCGATATCAGAAAGACGATGGAAGTCGCTGGATAGGAAAGAAAAAGCGGTGGAAACGCCGAGCCGCCGGTCGGCGGCTCATGCCTTACTGCCAGTTGGCGCGCAGGTGCTCGAGGCGAATGCGGGCGACACTACCGCGGATAGAACCGAGCTGCTCGATCCGTGAAATAGCAGTGTTCATCGCTTGTTCGGCGACACGATGCGTCAGAATGATGATCGGCACCACACTTTCCCCTTCCGCCGGCTCCTTCTGCAGAATCGCCTCGATGCTGATATCGAGGTCGGCAAGGATGCGGGTCACGTCGGCCAAGACGCCAGGACGATCCTCGGCATGCAGCCGCAGATAGTACGACGTCTCTACCTGGGCCATCGGCAGGATCGGCAGATCGACCAATGCATCCGGCTGGAATGCCAGGTGCGGCACTCGATGCGTCGGGTCGGTCGTCAATGTGCGTACGACGTCGACCAAATCGGCGACAACCGCCGATGCCGTCGGCTCGGCGCCGGCACCGGCGCCGTAAAATAGCGTCGGTCCGACCGCATCGCCTTTCACCAGCACGGCGTTCATTGCGCCATCGACGTTAGCGATCAACCGGCGTTCCGGGATAAGTGTCGGATGTACACGCAGCTCGACGCCGCTGCTCGAACGCCGAGCGATGCCGAGCAGCTTCAAGCGATAACCGAGCTCTTCGGCGTAGGCGACATCGGCGCGAGTGACGCGGCTGATACCTTCTACGTAGATATCTTTGAAATTGAGCGGGATACCGAAAGCAATGGCGGCGAGAATGCAAAGCTTGTGGGCCGCATCGATTCCTTCGACATCGAAGGTCGGATCAGCTTCGGCATAACCGAGCTGCTGCGCTTGCGCCAGCACGTCGGCGAAGTCCGCGCCCTTATCGCGCATCTCGGTGAGGATAAAATTGCTGGTACCGTTGATGATGCCAGCCAACCACTCAATGCGATTAGCCGATAATCCTTCGCGCAATGTCTTGATGATAGGAATGCCGCCGGCAACCGCCGCCTCGAACGCGACCATCACACCCTTGGCTTGGGCAGCGCGGAAAATCTCGTTGCCGTGTAACGCGATCAACGCCTTGTTGGCGGTGACGACGTGCTTACCTTGGGCGATCGCTTCGAGCACCAACGTGCGCGCCGGCTCGTAGCCGCCGATCAACTCGACCACGACCTCGACCTGCGGATCGCGCACCACCTGCATGGGGTCGGCCAACAATTCGATGCCCTGCGTCGGACCCGCACGCGGCTTGGTAATATCGCGCGCCGATGCCTTGATAACCTCGATGCGACGGCCGGCACGACGCGTAATCTCTTCGCAATTGCGCGACAACACGGTCAACGTACCGCTGCCGACGGTGCCTAGACCCAACAATCCGATACGAACCGGAGCAGCGCCGGCTTCCGGCACGGCTGATTTTGAAGTGGAACGACTCATGCACTACCCCGCCGTTGTTCTGTCAGTAAACGTTCTTGCCGCAATACGTCGCGTATCGAACGTATCGCCTGGCGAGTCCGATGCTCGTTCTCGATTAGTGAGAACCGCACATACTCATTGCCATATTCACCAAAACCGATGCCGGGAGACACCGCCACCTTGGCCTCGGTCAGTAATTTTTTGGCGAATTCAAGCGAACCCATCGCCCGATACGGCTCGGGAATGCGCGCCCATACGAACATAGTTGCGCGCGGCTTGTCGACCTGCCAACCGGCAGCGATTAGGCCATTGCACAATACATCGCGCCGATTTTGATAGATCGCGCAGATTTCCTGCAGGCAATCCTGCGGACCTTCGAGCGCCCGAATCGCCGCCACTTGAATCGGTGTGAACGTGCCGTAGTCGAAATAGGACTTGAGCTTGGCCAACGCCGCCACCAGCGTTTCGTTGCCGCACATAAAGCCGACACGCCAGCCGGGCATGTTATAGCTCTTCGACAACGTAAAAAATTCGACGGCGATATCTTTAGCGCCGGGAACCTGCAAAATCGACGGTGCCACATAACCATCGAACACGATGTCAGCGTAAGCGAGATCCTGAATCACCCAAATGCGATGCTCACGGGCGATGGCGATGACCTTTGCGAAGAACGCGAGATCGACGCACTGCCCCGTGGGATTCGCCGGAAAATTCAATACCAGCATCTTCGGCTTCGGCCACGAATCGCGAATTGCCTTTTCGAGCTCGGCAAAGAAATCGCCGCCCGGCACGAGCGGCACGTGGCGAATATCGGCGCCGGCGATAACGAAACCATAGGCATGGATCGGATAAGACGGATTGGGCACCAATACCGCGTCGCCCTTGTCCACGGTCGCCAACGCCAAATGCGCCAGCCCTTCTTTCGAGCCGATAGTGACGATCGCCTCGCGGTCCTGATCGAGCTCGACATTAAAGCGGCTCTGGTACCAGGCGCAGATTGCCCGACGCAGACGCGGAATGCCGCGCGAAACCGAGTAGCGATGGGTGTCTTCGCGTTGCGCCGCGTCCACCAATTTATCGACAATATGCTTCGGCGTGGCACCATCCGGATTGCCCATGCCAAAATCGATAATGTCTTCGCCGCGCTGGCGCGCTTGGGCCTTCAACTCGGTGACGATGTTGAAGACGTAGGGTGGAAGTCGCTTGATGCGTGGAAAATCGTCCATTGGATGCCGCGTACTGAAGGCTGCCTTATCGCTAGGTGGTATTTAGTTGAATGATGGGCAATGAGTGCGAAAACCGCGCCCATTATAGGGTGTGGCCAGCGGAACTGGAAACCATCGATCTTATGAATCCGCTGTTGCCCCGCCGGACCCCCACTTCTATCGGAGAAGCCGGTCTAGTTTGACCAAAGCTCCTCCTTTGCTTAATTGGCGCCGACGACGAAAATGGATTACGAGGTAAAATATAAAGTATGAAAATTCAGCTTGAAAACACCGGCAGTCACAATGTTATTCGCTCTTACGCGCCCGGCTGCGTTACCGTCAACCAGGATTCGTACGCCGGTAGCGTAATCGTCACACCCGATCGCATTATCGCCGATTGGCCGCCACAAACGTTGGCCGATTTAACCGCTGAGCATATCGAGGCAATTGCCGCGCTGAACCCTGAGGTCATATTGCTCGGCACCGGTAACCGCCTGCGTTTTCCCGCGTCTGAGGTCACGCGCGCGCTAGCCTCGGCCCAAGTCGGTTTTGAGGTGATGGACACGGGCGCTGCGTGTCGCACATACAATGTTTTGATGGGTGAAGGTAGGCGCGTGGTGGCGGCGCTGTTGCCGATTACCAAAACTTAATAATGACGCTGTAAATCATCTACCAGCGCCGTTATCGACCCAGAATTCCGCGTCGCATGACTCGAATGTCGAAACACCTCTCGCATTAACTCGATAAAGCGTTGCCGCCAGGGTGCGGAATTTCGCTCATCCCAGCTCAACCAAACCGGCACCGTGCAATACGAGTTGTCCCACGGTAAGGCGACGACGGATCCATCGGCCAACGCTGCTTCAGCCGCCACCTTAGGCAATAGCGCGATGCCCATCCCGGTGGCAACGCAACGCACAATGGCAGCGAGACTAGCAAGCTCCACGACCGGTGCGGCGGCACCAACGATGGTTCGAATGGCGCCGTCATATATTTCTCGATAGACGCAGCCTACCGCTGTCGACAGAAACGCCTCGCCCATTAAATCGCCGGCGGCGACGCGGGGTAATCCATTAAGTCGATGTTGTGGATGCGCAATCAAGCAAAGCGATTCCGTACCCAGCATCTCGCATCGCAACCAAGCAGGACCGGTCGGCACATTTCCGAGAACCAGGCTCATATCGGCATCGCCGTCGGCGACCGCGCGCAACAATTCGCCGCGGCTCGCCGGTCGCACTGCCAGCGATACTTCCGAATGCATCGAACGAAAGCGTGCGAGCACCGCTGGAAGTCGACGGGCACAAAAAGTTTCTGGCGCAACGATCGTCAACGACTCACCACCACCGCCGTCGCGGCGGAGGGTTGCATGCGCTTCTTGCACCAACGACAAGATACGATCGGCGTAGTCGAGCAGCTGCTCGCCGGCGGCAGTCAACTCAAGCGAACGTCCGCCGCGGTCGAAGAGCGTGATATCGAAGTCCGCTTCTAAATTCTGGATATGCTCGGTCACGCTCGACTGAGCATAATGCAATTGTTCCGCCGCCCGGCTGAAGTTCAACGTTCGCGCCAACGTGCAAAAAGTCTCTAGCTCTTTGAGCTTCGTTCGCAGCACCGATCGACGAAACCGATAGTGGTTATCGGATTGTCCCGTTTCCATTCCTGCCCTCGCCCGTAGAAGATGGTCTCGTCCGAATGCCAGGAGACCGCACATGAATCAATCTACTAAAACCGTCGAAAGGCTGATAGTTGCCGGCGGTAGTTCCGGGATGGGCTTGGCGGTCGCACAAGCCGCGCTCGCTAAGGGGGTACAAGTCACGATTGTCGGTCGATCCGCCGACAAACTTCATCAAGCCACAAACAAGCTGGGCGCAAGCGCGCCCGTC
This sequence comes from Gammaproteobacteria bacterium, assembly GCA_016199745.1. NCBI lineage: Bacteria > Pseudomonadati > Pseudomonadota > Gammaproteobacteria > Gammaproteobacteria bacterium. Next base: position 84,838 of record JACQFZ010000042.1, on the reverse strand, counting down.
CAAACGATCGCGGCAGACATCACCGACGAAACAGACGTAATACGCTTATTTAAAACGGTCGGACCCTTCACTCATTTGATTACGACCGCGGCGAGCGTGACTTATCAACCGGTTAAAGAGTTTGATGTTGATGCGGCGCGAAAAATTCTCGACTCTAAATTGATCGGCCCGCTGCTCCTAGCGAAACACGGCGCTCCGCTGATAAACGCCGGTGGATCGATTACTTTTACTTCAGGAATCGCGGCTTATCGACCAGGGGTAAATGCATCTATGGTAGCGGCGGTGAATGGTGGGCTTGCGGCCTTTGCTCGCGCATTAGCCGTCGAACTTGCGCCGATCCGGGTCAATGTTGTTTCGCCGGGATGGGTAGATACGCCCATTTGGACCACTATCGCCGGCAACAAAAAGCGGGCGATGTTCGAGCAGATGGCAAAGTGCCTCTTAGTGGGCAGAATAGGTACGCCTAACGATATAGCGCAGGCAATACTCTTTTTAACGGAGAACCAATATACGACGGGTAGTGTTTTACACGTGGACGGCGGGCATCGCCTGGTTTAGCGCGCCGTCGGCTGCAGTAAAGAGCAAAACTTAAAACAACGAGTCGACCGAGAAACCCGCCTTCTCCAAAATCACGCGCAATCGCTTCAACGCCTCGACTTGGATCTGACGCACGCGCTCGCGCGTGACACCGATGTCGGCACCGACCTCTTCCAACGTCGAAATCTCGCGGCTGTTCAACCCGAAACGGCGCTCGACCACTTCACGCTGCTTGTCGTTGAGCTCGTTCAGCCACGATTCGATCAGCGATTGCAGGTCTTCGCGCTGTTGCGCCTTTTCCGGATCGAGCGTGCGCTCGTCGGCGATGGCATCGAGCAGCGATCGGTCCGGATCGTCGTCGAGCGGCGCATCGACCGAGGCCAAACGCTCGTTCAGACCGAGCATACCTTTGACGTCTTCGATCGGCTTATCGAGCAGCTGCGCCACTTCTTCCGGTGTCGGTTCGTGGTCGAGCTTCTGTGATAGGTAACGCGCGGCGCGTTGGTAAATGTTGATCTCTTTGAGCACGTGCACCGGCAGACGGATGGTGCGCGTCTGATTCATGATGCCGCGCTCGATCGTCTGGCGGATCCACCAGGTAGCGTAGGTGGAGAAGCGGAACCCACGCTCCGGGTCGAACTTCTCGACCGCGCGAATCAATCCGAGGTTACCCTCCTCGATCAGATCGAGCAGCGCCAGACCGCGGTTCATGTAGCGCCGGGCAATCTTCACCACCAGGCGCAAATTACTTTCGATCATACGCCGGCGGGCAGCGGCGTCGCCCTTCTGCGCCTTGCGGGCGAAAAAGACTTCTTCCTCGGCGGTCAGCAGCGGCGAGAAACCGATTTCCTTGAGATAGAGTCGGGTCGCATCGGCAGCGAGATAAGTATCGTCGCTGGCGCTGCTGCTCTCCTCGCTCTCTTCCTTTTCTTCCTTTTCAGCGACCTCGACGGTCGCCTCCTTCTCTTCAGCACCATCGCCGTCTTCGTCAGCACTGGCGGCGGTCTCGCCTTCTGTCTCTTCCTCGTCGGGAGTCGACAGCAGCTTCTCGTCATCCTGCGCTTTACCTTTCTTGCGAGGTGCTCCGGGTTTGCGTGGCGGCATATTACTTTTTCGGGAGGTGGTCGATGGGATCGACGGGGACACCACGTCGACGAATTTCAAAGTGCAATTTTACGCGATCAGTTCCGCTGTTACCCATCGTGGCAATGACTTGACCGGGTTTTATCACACTGCCTTCCTGAACGTAAATCGTTGCGCAATGAGCGTAAGCGCTGAGGAAATCCGCGTTGTGCTTAACGATAATAAGCTGGCCGTATCCGCGAAGTCCACTGCCTTGATACACAACTTTGCCGGCAGCCGCGGCATGAATCGGTTGACCCGCTGTGCCGCCAATGTCAATGCCCTTATTCACACCATTCGTTGTAAAACGGGAAATAATATGACCTTCGGTTGGCCACATCCATTTCACAGCACCGTGCTCATCGGTGGCATCGCGTAAGACTGGCGTCGGCGCAGGCGTCGGTTTCGGTGTGACACTTTCGTTTACAACCGGTTTCTTTACCGATTTAACAGGCGGTGTGAGACGCAGCTGCTGTCCCGGCGTCAACGCATAGGGCGGCTCAATGTCGTTCCATGACGCGAGATCCTGATAACTGACACCGGCCGCTAGTGCGATGCGGTAAAGCGTCTGGCCTTTGACGACCGTATGTTGCGATTTACTGTTCAGTGCAACCTCGATACCGCGTGGAGGTTGTAGGCGAATCCGCTGGCCGGGCTTGATCAGATAGGGCGGATCGATGTCGTTCCAGGCCGCCACTTCGCGAAAATCGCGACCGGACTCCCAAGCGATGCTGTAAAGCGTGTCACCGGCTCGAACTTCGCGCACTGCTGAATCAGACGGACGGGCAAAATAGGCATTTCGTGGATGAACTTCAGCGGCAGGACCGGCAGCGCAGGCACTCAACGCTAATGCGACAACGGCGCTCGCGAAAACGAACCGATTCCGTCGGCGCCGACGCGCATCGACGCCGGCAATCAGGGCCGGTCCTCAATCAGCGGGACGAAACTGACCGCTTCAAGCCGTTCGCGGGCATAACCCGCTTGAGTGCGTTGCAACACCAACAGCTCCTGCGCCAAACCGCTGCCGACAGGAATGACGAGCCGTGCATCGAGCGCGAGCTGTTCCAGCAGCGCCGGCGGAACCGCGACCGCCGCGGCGGTGACGATGATGCCGTCATAAGGCGCATGCTCAGGCCAGCCGAGACTGCCATCGCCAAGCTTGAACTGAGCGTTACGAACGCCGAGACCCAGTAGCTGTCGACGCGCGTTCTTCAACAACGGTTCCAAGCGTTCGACGGTGTAAACCTTGGTGGCAACCTGCGACAACACCGCGGTTTGATAACCGGAACCGGTGCCGATTTCGAGGACTTTATTCAGCGACCGCCCGGCGCGTAACGTCTCGGTCATGCGAGCGACGATGTAAGGCTGGGAGATGGTCTGGCCAAAGCCAATGGGCAACGCGGTATCTTCGTAGGCCCGACTGGAAAGCGCTTCATCGACCAACAAATGACGCGGAACCTTTCGAATTGCCGCTAACACGTCTTCGTCACGAATACCCTCGGTACGCAGCCGCTCGATCAAGCGTTCGCGTGTGCGTGACGACGTCATGCCGATGCCCTTTAAATCGGGTCTCATAATAGACGTACTACAAGGTTTTAAGCCAAGACGAGACCTGCTCGAGGGCAGTATAACGAGTCAAATCGACCTGCAAAGGGGTGATTGACACGAAGTTGCGACGGATGGCATCGAAATCCGTGCCCGGTCCCGCATCCGCCTCGGTACCGGCGGCGCCGACCCAATACACAGGTTTGCCACGGGGATCGATCATACGCACGACTGGCTCGGCCTTATGCCGATTGCCGAGGCGCGTCACTTCGATGCCGGCGATTTGATCGAGCGGCAGATCCGGCACGTTCACGTTCAAGATCGTGTCGGCCGGCAACGGATCGCGCCGTAACTTATGCATGAGACGCACGACGATGTTGGCGGCCGTGTCGTAATTTTCGGCGGCATTGCTAACAAGCGATATCGCGATAGCGGGCGCGCCGAGAAAACGACCCTCGACCGCGGCGGCAACCGTCCCCGAGTAAAGAACATCGTCGCCCAAATTGGCACCGCGATTGATACCGGAAACGACCATATCGGGCTGATGCTCCATCAGACCGGTAACGGCCAGATGCACGCAATCGGTTGGTGTACCGTCGACGCATAAAAACCCGTTCTCACCGCGACGCACACGCAGTGGCCGATCGAGCGTTAATGAGTTGCTCGCACCACTACGGTCGCGGTCCGGCGCGACCACGTCGACATCACCGAAAGCGGCGACAGCGCGCGCCAAGCAGGCAATACCAGGGGCGAGATAACCGTCGTCGTTGCTAACTAATATGCGCATATCCAGAGCTCGAACAAAAAAACATGCAATGAAAACGAGGAACGTACAGCGGAATTTCGAACACCCGTACGTCAGCGTACGGGCTGGGATAGCTCGAAGTCACTAGAGTCACGCTAGGACACGAAACATTGATTGGTCGGGGCGAGAGGATTTGAACCTCCGACCACCACCACCCCAAGGTGGTGCGCTACCAGGCTGCGCTACGCCCCGCATTTGAGGCGGCTATGATACGCGAGACCCCGCTCTACACAAAGCAAATCGAAAGCAGCACACACGTCGAACCGCGCCGCTATCGATCAATGCTCATTGAGCATGCGCAGGACGTTTTCCAGCTCCTGAATCAATCCTTGAATCGCCTGCTCCCGCTCGTTATCGATCGGTTCAGGATGCTCAAGCGCTAACTTATTGCGCGCACCGCTGATGGTGAAGCCTTCGATATAAAGCAACGTACGAATCTGCCGAATCAACACCACGTCGTGGCGCTGATAGTAGCGCCGGTTGCCGCGGCGCTTCACCGGCTTCAATTGCGGAAACTCCTGCTCCCAATAGCGCAACACATGCGGTTTCACCGCGCACAAGTCGCTTACTTCACCGATGGTGAAGTAACGCTTACTGGGGATGGGTGGGAGCTCTAAGTTATCGGCTGGGTCAAGCATTCACTTCAGCCTGGTTATTGGATTTATCGGCTGGCAATGTTCTGTCCGCGCTCGCGCGGGCGTTTTCCTCCACGCGTTCTTTCAGCTTGTGGCTTGCGCGGAATGTGACGACGCGACGGGCAGTGATAGGAATTTCTTCACCGGTTTTCGGGTTACGACCGGGACGCGAATTTTTATGGCGCAGGCCGAAATTACCAAAGCCCGACAGCTTTACCTGTTCGCCATTGACCAGGGCCAAGCGGATCTTCTCGAAGAAAAGCTCGACGAATTCCTTCGCTTCCCGCTTATTCAACCCCAACTCATTGAACAAACTTTCCGCAAGATCCGCTTTCGTTAATGCCATTGGATGCTCGTCCCGTGGTTGTTCTTGCCGGACGCTTAACTCCGCAGCTCCGCCCCCAGCTCTGTCCTTAAAGAGGCGATTACCTGCACAACGAGTGCGTCCACCTCCGCTTCTCTAAGGGTGCGCGAAGAATCCTGTAAGGTCAAGGTCAACGCTAAACTTTTTCTTCCGGAATCAATACCTTCGCCACGATATTCGTCAAATAGCTCAAGGTTAACCAGCAAATTTCCGGCCACTCGCCGTACACCGTCGACGACAGACTGTGCCGATATCGCCTCTTGCACCACAACGGATAAATCGCGACGAATCGCCGGGAACCGGGAGATCTCTTTGAACTCCGGTATCCGCGACGACGTCAGGGCCGAGAGGTCCATTTCGAACAACACCACTCTCTCAAGATCTAGCCGCGCCTGAATCGCAGGATGCAGCGCGCCCACCCATCCAATTCGTTTCTCTTCGGAATGTATAGCAGCACTTTGGCCAGGATGCAGTGCAGAATGAACCATCGGCACAAACTTAAAATCTGCCGGCCGAAGGGTGCAGTGCAATAGCTCTTCGACATCGGCTTTTACATCGTAGAAATCGACGGCACGCTTAGCTATCCCCCACTGCGGATTCCACGCCGTTCCGGTCGCGGCGCCAGCAATGACGGCGTTCTCGCGCGGAACATCGCCGCGCTCGAAACGGCGGCCGATCTCGAATACGCGGATACGTTCCTGCTGACGGTTACGGTTATAACGCAGTGTTTGCAGCAAGCCGGTCCACAACGATGTCCGCATCGCTGCCATATCGGAACTAATCGGGTTAGCCAGCATGAGCGCCGGTGTCGTGGAATCGATCAATGTTTGCAGCTCGGGATCGACAAAGCTGTAGGTAATAACTTCCTGATAATCGCGATCGATCAACAAATCGCGCAACCGACTGGGCACAATGCGTGTCTCGGTCGCATCCGGCGCCATTAGCGGACCACTCGGCAGGCGCGCCGGAATACGGTCGTAGCCGTAAAGGCGCACCACTTCCTCAATCAAATCTTCTTCGATACGAATGTCGAAACGATGTGATGGCGGCACTACCTTCCAGCCATCGGCGGTCCGTCGCACTTGCATGCCGAGACGCTTTAGCATTTTCTCGGACTCAACAGGAGGAATCTCGGTACCGAGCACACGCGCCAAGCGACTACGACGCAGCACAATTGGCGCGATCGTGCGCTTTCCGGGCGCCGATGCCAAGGTAATGGGGCCTGCTTCGCCGCCGGCAATCTCCAGGATAAGTTGCGTCGCCCGCTCGATTGCCTTCACCTGCAGTTCCGGATCGACACCACGCTCGAATCGTTGCGATGATTCCGTTTGCAGCCCAAGCGCACGCGCTCGACCGGCGATGGCATCGGGATGGAAAAACGCGCTTTCCAAAAATATGGACTGCGTATTCGCATCCACTGCCGTCTCTAATCCGCCCATGATACCGGCGAGCGCGATCGGCCCGCGGTTGTCGGCTATCAATAAACTACCGACCGGAATGCTCATGTTGCGACCGTCGAGGAACGTCAGCGTTTCATCGGCCTTGGCCGTGCGCACTTGCACCGCCCCTTTCAGTTTGGCCAAATCGAACGCATGCATCGGCTGTCCCAGCTCGAGCAATACATAGTTAGTCACATCGACCACCGGATGCAGGCTGCGCACCCCGGCACGTCGTAGACGCTCGCGCAGCCAGGTCGGCGTAACGGCGTCTTTGGCGATGTTCTGCACCACTCGGCCGGCGTACCGCGGGCACTCTTTGCGAGCAACCAGTTTAACGGCAACACGCTTCTTCGATTTCACGCGAACCTTCGGAATCCGAACTTCGCGCAACCGGGTGTTGGTAATTGCCGCCACCTCGCGCGCCATACCGGCGACACTGAGACAATCGCCACGGTTCGGTGTCAGCTCGACTTCTAGCGTGACATCGTTCAACGCCAACGCTTCGGTCAGCGCCACACCGATGCGCGCGTTTTTATCCAACACCAGCAAGCCATCTGACTCGGCTTCGAGGCCAAGCTCAGCGGCCGAGCACAACATGCCGGCCGACTCCACGCCTTGAACCGTCGTCGTCTCGATCTTGCGCTCACCTGCCAATACCGCGCCGGCCAAGGCCAGCGGAACCTTCATGCCGACGTTGACGTTGGTTGCACCGCAAACGACTTGGTGCGTTTGTCCGCGGCCCGTTTCAACGACGCAGACATTGAGCTGCGCCGCGGTCGGATGCGGCGTCATCGATTTTAGGCGGCCCACAATCACGCCTTTCAGCGGTGGCGCAATCGGATCGATAGAACCAACCTCTAATCCAGCCGACGTCAACCGCTCTGCCAACACACGCGCGTCCAGCCGCGGTGATACCCATTCCCGTAACCATTGTTCGCTCAGTTTCATACGATCACCGATACCGTTACTTGAACTGCTGCAGGAAACGCAGATCGTTTTCGTAGAACAAGCGCAGATCGTTCACACCGTAACGCAGCATCGCCAACCGCTCGACGCCAAGGCCAAAGGCAAAACCGATATGCTGTTCGCTGTCGATCTTCACGTGGCGTAACACCTCGCGATGAACCATGCCGCACCCGAGCACCTCGAGCCAACCCGTGCCTTTACAGACGCGGCAACCCTTGGCACTGCAGATCACGCAACTGATATCGGCTTCGGCCGACGGCTCGGTAAACGGAAAGTACGACGGCCGAAACCGCACTTTCAGCTCGCGTTCGAAAAAACGATTCAAGAATTCGGCGAGTACGCCTTTGAGATCGGCAAACGTCACCTGCTCGTCCACCATCAGTCCTTCGATCTGATGGAACATCGGCGTATGCGTAACGTCGGAGTCGCAACGGTACACCCGTCCCGGTGCGATGATACGCAACGGCGGTCGATGTTGCTCCATATAACGTATCTGCACCGGCGACGTATGCGTGCGTAACAAGCGATGTGCGTCGAAATAAAACGTGTCGTGCATCGCCCGCGACGGGTGATTGGCCGGAATATTGAGCGCCTCGAAGTTGTGGTAGTCATCTTCGACTTCCGGCCCATCGGCGACGGTAAATCCCATCGCCACAAAAATTTTTTCCAGGCGCTCGAGGGTGCGCGTAATGGGATGCCGACCACCGGTACGCATACCGCGGCCCGGCAACGTGACATCCAACCGCTCGCGCTCGAGCTGGACATCCTGCGCCTTCGCCTCCAGCTCGGACCTGCGCGCTCGCAGCTGCTCCTGCACAGCGTCCTTCGCTTCGTTTACCCATTTACCAAAATTGGGCCGGACTTCCGGCGGCAACGTGCCGATTTGCTTAAGCTGCTCCGTAAGCACGCCTTTCTTGCCAAGGTAATGCACACGGATTTCTTCGATGGCGGCAACATCCGTGGCGCTGTTGGCCGCGGCTTCCGCCTCTGCGGTTAGCCGCGTCAGTTGTTCTTGCGCTGATTCAGTTGTTTCAGACATGGTGTACACCTGTTCCGTAACTACCTGTACCCATACTTGGTCACCTCCGAGACTCCCTCCCCCTCAGGGGGAGGGTCGGGGTGGGAATGGGTTTGCATGCGTCGCTTAAGCTCCGCCCCCTTCGCTTGAACCCACCCCCACCTCTTGTTTCCGCCCAGGGTGCGCGAAACCGTGCGCACCCGCTCGACAGCGCGGATGCACTTAACGTGCATCCGCGAAACCCCTGTCTCGCCCCCCTGAGGGGGAGGAGGAGTTGGTGAGAATCTTCAATAAGAATAAAAAAAGGGAAAGGTCAGGGACCTTTCCCTTGCGCTCCACATTAATCTAGCAGCGAGCGGTTAGCTCGCCAGCGCAGATTTGGCTTTATCGGCCAGTGCGGAAAAGGTCTGTTTGTCGTGCACCGCGATATCCGCCAAGACCTTGCGGTCGACGGTGATCGCGGCCTTTTTCAGACCATTCATAAATCGACTATAGGAAAGACCGCACTCGCGCGCGCCGGCATTGATACGCGCGATCCACAACGCGCGGAACTCGCGCTTGCGGACCCTACGATCACGGTAGGCGTACTGATCGGCCTTCATGACCGCCTGCTTCGCGGTCTTTATGTTTTTGCGGCGGGCGTTGTAAAAGCCCTTCGCGCGCGCCAGAATTTTCTTATGGCGGGCGCCGCTGGTAACTCCTCGTTTAACGCGTGGCATCGTTCACTCTCCTCTACGCGTGCGGCAACAGTTGACGCAAACGACCCACATCGGTCGCGTGGACCATGGTCGTACCGCGCAGCTGACGCTTACGCTTGGACGTCTTCTTGGTGAGGATGTGGCGCAGGTGCGAACGAGCACGCTTGAATCCGCCGCCCGCAGTGGACTTGAACCGCTTAGCCGCTGCGCGGTTGGTTTTTAACTTAGGCATTTCTACTACTCCGCATTCTCGCGCCCACTAAATTATTTTAAGTGGGCACTACAGTGATTAACGCTTTATGGGGCCGATGATCATTACCATCTGCCGACCTTCTAAACGCGGATGCTGTTCAACAGCACCAACCTCTTTAAGGTCCGCTTCGACCCGCTGCAGGAGTTGCATGCCCAGTTCTTGATGGGCCATCTCCCGACCGCGGAATCGCAGGGTGATCTTCGCTTTGTCCCCACTCTCAAGGAAACGTATCAGGTTGCGTAGTTTGACCTGATAATCTCCGATGTCCGTCCCGGGACGAAACTTAACTTCCTTGACCTGAATTTGCTTCTGCTTCTTTTTGGCCGCGTGCCTGCGTTTACTTTCCTCGTACTGAAATTTACCAAAATTCATCACGCGGCAAACGGGTGGAGCGGCCTGAGGAGAAATCTCGACCAAATCCATCTCAGCTTCTTCCGCTGCTCGTAAGGCCTCCTGGATGGAGACGATGCCGACTTGTTGACCATCAGCACCGATAAGCCGAACCTTCGGGGCGTTGATCCGCCCGTTTATACGTAACTCTTTATCCGACGCGATGTTTACTACCCTCCAAAAATATTAACGCCGCGGCCCGCGATGTCTTGGGTGAGACGCTCTCTGAAAGCTTCGAGCGTCATCACGCCCAAGTCTTCACCCTTACGCGTGCGCACGGCAACGGTACCATCGAGCGCCTCTCGCTTGCCTAAGACAAGTAAGTACGGAATGCGCTGCAAGGTATGCTCGCGGATTTTAAAGCCGATTTTCTCGTTTCTCAAGTCAGCATCGACCCTCAGGCCCTGATTTTTAAGATTCGTCTCAATCTGACGGGCATAATCGGCCTGGGCGTCGGTAATAGTCAGAACCGCGACCTGCACCGGGGCGAGCCAAGCTGGGAACAAACCGGCGTATTCTTCGATCAAAATACCGATAAAACGCTCCAGCGAGCCCAAAATCGCCCGATGCAGCATGACTGGGACCTGCTTAGAGCCGTCCTCGGCGATGTAGTGCGCCCCCAAACGGCCCGGCATGGAAAAGTCAACTTGGATGGTGCCGCACTGCCATAACCGGCCGATGGAGTCTTTCAGGGTAAATTCGATCTTGGGGCCGTAAAATGCGCCCTCCCCCGGTTTTTCGTCCCACGGTAGCCCACGGCTATCGAGCGCTTGCGCCAGTGCCTTCTCTGCTTTATCCCAGCTCTCGTCGGAACCAATTCGATTTACCGGGCGGGTGGCAAGCTTGTAGATGACGTCCTTGAAGCCAAAGTCGGCATAGACCTTATGCAGCATGTCGATAAAGGTCGACACCTCCGGCTGGATCTGCTCGTCGGTGCAGAAGATATGGGCGTCGTCCTGCACAAAGCTGCGCACCCGCATTAATCCATGCAGTGCGCCGGATTGTTCATTGCGATGGCAAGCACCGAACTCCGCCAGACGAAATGGCAGATCGCGATAGCTTTTGAGTCCCTGGTTATATACCTGGATGTGGCACGGGCAGTTCATCGGCTTGATCGCGTACAGCCGCTTTTCCGACTCGGTGATGAACATGTCGGCATGGAATTTTTCCCAATGCCCGGACCGTTCCCACAACGAGCGATCGACCAGCTGCGGTGTGCGAATTTCACGATAACTATTCGCGCGCCAAAGCTCGCTCATGTACTGCACGACCGTTTGATACAAGCGCCAGCCGCGTTCGTGCCAAAACACCATGCCCGGCGCCTCTTCCTGCATATGGAACAGGTCGAGCGCACGGCCTAGCTTGCGATGGTCACGCTTTTCCGCTTCTTCGATACGATGCAGATACGTCTTGAGCTGGTCGTCGTTCGCCCAAGTCGTGCCGTAAATACGCGCCAGCATTTCATTGCGCGAATCACCGCGCCAGTAAGCGCCAGCGACTTTCATCAGCTTGAAAGCGCGCAGCTTACCGGTAGCCGGTACATGTGGCCCACGGCACAGATCGATAAAATCGCCTTGGCGGTATAACGATAAATCTTCGTTCGCCGGGATACTCTCGATGATGCGCGCCTTGTACTCCTCGCCCAGGTCGCGGAAGAACTTCACCGCCTCATCGCGCGGCATTACCGTGCGACTAACCGGATAGTTGCGCTTAACGATTTCACGCATGCGCTCTTCGATCTTCGCCAAGTCCTCTTCGGTAAAACCACGCTTGAAGGCGAAGTCGTAGTAGAAGCCATCTTCGATGACCGGACCGATGGTGACCTGCGCTTCCGGAAACAGTTCTTTGACGGCCTGTGCGAGCAGGTGCGCCGTCGAATGCCGCAGGACTTCGATCCCGGCAGGATCACGATCGGTGACGATTGTCACCACCGCGTCGTCATTAACGGTATAAGAGGTATCGACAACCTTGCCGTTGACCTTGCCGGCGAGTGCCGCTTTCGCAAGACCAGCACCAATACTGGCGGCTATTTCGGCGACGCTAACAGGTTGGGGATATTGACGCTGGCTGCCGTCAGGCAGAGTAATAACTGGCATATCAGCAGACCCTTTAACTCAGTGGCGACCGATACGAGGGGCCGCATGTGGGTGAAGATTATTCTCGAACGTATCTTTCAAAAAGTTGGTAGGCGCGAGTGGGATCGAACCACCGACCACTACCATGTCAAGGTAGTGCTCTACCACTGAGCTACGCGCCTATTGGACGGTGGCGAAAATAGCACAACGAGGCAGAGGCTAACAAGAAGCTTAAGCCCTTCGTCTCACTTTTTTCCCGCCGCGGCAGCCGCACCTGGCACCACGCCGAAGCTCTGCTCGCGCACCACCCGAATCTTGTCGCGGACAGCAGCCGCCTGCTCAAACTCCAGATTGCGAGCGTGCTTGTGCATCTGTTTTTCCAGCTGGTTGAGGCGCTTGGCCAATGCCTGCGGAGTCAAACTTATGTACTCAGCACTGTCTTCGGCCGCCATCAGCGACGCATTCGCCCCGCCCTTCGCTCCCGGACGCCCGAAATGTACCCCGTCGATAATCTCTTTGATCTCTTTGACGATGCCACGCGGTGTGATTCCGCGTTCGGCATTATGGATAATCTGCTTTTGGCGGCGCCGGCTAGTTTCGTCGATCGCCGCCCGCATCGAATCGGTGATGCGGGCGGCATACATGATCACCTTGCCATTGATATTTCGTGCGGCACGCCCGGTCGTCTGGATCAGCGAACGAGTTGAACGCAGGAACCCTTCTTTGTCGGCGTCCAGGATTGCAACCAGCGAGACTTCGGGCAGATCCAACCCTTCGCGCAATAGATTGATGCCGACGATGACGTCAAACACACCGGCCCGTAGGTCGCGAATAATTTCGGCCCGCTCGACCGTATCGATATCGGAATGCAGGTAACGCACTTTCACGCTGTGCTCCGACAAGTACTCGGTGAGATCCTCAGCCATGCGCTTCGTCAACGTCGTCACGAGTACACGTTCTTTCGCCGCTACTCGGATTCGGATCTCCGACAACAAATCATCAACCTGGGCCGTAACCGGACGCACCTCGATTTCCGGATCGATCAGACCCGTGGGGCGCACCACCTGGTCGATCACTACGCCGCCACAGTGCTGTAGCTCATACGCGCCCGGCGTCGCCGACACGAAGATAGCTTGCGATACCAATCGCTCGAATTCCTCGAAACGCAGCGGTCGATTGTCTAACGCCGACGGTAAGCGAAAACCGTACTCCACTAACGTTTCCTTACGCGAGCGATCACCTTTGTACATACCGCCAAGCTGCGGAATCGTAACGTGGCTCTCATCGATCACCATGAGCGCGTTATCGGGCAAGTAGTCGATCAACGTCGGCGGCGGCTCACCCGGCTTGCGGCCGGAAAGATAGCGCGAATAGTTCTCAATGCCGTTGCAATAGCCGACTTCGCGCATCATTTCGAGGTCATAAAGCGTGCGGCTCTCGAGCCGCTGCGCTTCCACCAATTTGTTATGCGTGCGCAATTCCGCGAGCCGCAGGCGCAGATCTTCACTGATCTGATTAATCGCCTTGAGAATGGTCTCGCGGCCGGTGACGTAATGGCTCTTTGGGTAGATCGTGCTGCGCGTCAGCGGCGCGGTCGCTTCGCCGGTGAGCGGATCGAACTCGGTAATTTTTTCTATTTCGTCGCCGAACAACTCTACCCGTACCGCAAAGCGTTCCGATTCGGCCGGGAAAATATCGATGACATCGCCGTGCACGCGAAACGTGCCGCGCTGTAACTCGAGATCGTTACGCGTGTACTGCATATCGGCCAGGCGCTTCAGTATCGCCCGCTGTTCCATCGGCGCACCGCGCTTCAGGTGCATCACCATCGCGTGATACGTCTCTGGATCGCCAAGACCATAAATGGCGGAAACCGTGCCGACGATGATCGCATCCGGCCGTTCGAGCAGCGCTTTGGTCGCCGACAACCGCATCTGCTCGATGTGCTCGTTGATCGACGAGTCTTTCTCAATATAGGTATCGGACGACGGGACGTAAGCCTCGGGCTGGTAGTAGTCGTAGTACGAGACAAAGTACTCGACCGCATTGTTCGGAAAGAAATCGCGCATTTCCGAATAAAGCTGTGCCGCCAGGGTCTTGTTAGGCGCTAGGACCAACGCTGGTCGCTGTACCTGCTGGATGACGTTGGCGACGGTAAACGTCTTGCCGGAGCCGGTCACACCGAGCAACGTCTGATACGCCTCGCCGCGCGCAAGCCCGCCGACCAGCGCCGTTATCGCCTGTGGTTGATCGCCTGCCGGCGGGAATGGGCTGGCAAGCTGGAAGGGACCGCTCATCTCTCAAATCCTAAATAGTCGCATCAGCGAACCTACTCCCCCTCTCCCACCGGGAGAGGGATGGGGTGAGGGTTGCTTGAATCAGCACATTGCTGAACCTTGGCATCCCTCACCCTCATTCCCTCTCCCGGTGGGAGAGGGAGGCGAGTCGATGGCACGCACGATGCGCGCCGTTTGTAAGATCGGGTATATTACCGCCGTTTCCCATATAAATCGTTCGAGGAATTACCTTGTCCACCCTACGCCTTGCGACCCGCGTCGGCCGCATCAAGCCGTCGCCCACTCTCGCCGTTACCGCCCGTGCTGCTGCCCTCAAGGCTCAGGGCAAAGATGTTATCGGCCTCGGCGCCGGCGAGCCCGATTTCGACACCCCCGCGCATATCAAAGAAGCGGCGATTAAGGCCATCAACGACGGCTTCACGAAATACACTGCGGTCGACGGCACCGCCGGCTTGAAGCGCGCGATCATCGCCAAATTCGAGCGTGACAACGGTCTGAAGTTCACGCCGGATCAGGTGTTGGTCTCGGTCGGCGGCAAACAGAGCTTCTTTAACTTGGCGCAGGCGTTCCTCGAAGAAGGCGACGAGGTCATCATCCCGGCACCCTACTGGGTGTCGTATCCCGATATGGTCGTGTTGGCCGACGCTACGCCGGTCATTGTTCAAGCCGGCATCGAACAGTCCTTCAAGATCACACCGAAACAACTCGAAGCCGCGATCACCCCGCGTACGAAGTTGCTAGTCATCAACAGCCCGTCTAACCCAACCGGCAGCGTCTACTCGCGTGCCGAACTCGCGGCGCTCGGCGACGTGCTGCGGCGTCATCCGCATGTGTTCATTGCTACCGATGACATGTATGAGCACATCCTTTATACCAAGGAGCGGTTCGTCAATATTCTTAACGCCTGCCCCGACCTGCTGGAACGGACCATCGTGCTAAATGGCGTGTCGAAGGCGTATGCGATGACGGGTTGGCGTATCGGTTATTGCGCCGGCCCGAAACCGCTGATCACGGCGATGACCAACGTGCAATCGCAAAGCACGTCAAACCCGACATCGATTTCCCAAGTCGCCGCCGAAGCGGCGTTGGCCGGCGACCAGAGCTGCATGGTGCCAATGCTGAAAGCTTTTAAAGAACGTCACGACTACGTTGTCGAACGACTGAATCATCTCCGTGGCGTTCGCTGTCTGCCGTCCGAAGGCGCGTTCTATGCGTTCCCCGATTTCCGTCAAGCGATCGCCAATATGGGTGCGGCAAACGATGTCGCCATCGCCGAACAAATCCTCGAGCAGGTCGGCGTCGCGCTAGTGCCGGGCTCGGCGTTCGGCGCCGAAGGCTACCAACGCCTGTCATTCGCCACGTCACTCAAGGCGCTTGAGTCTGCGCTAAATCGTCTGGAGCAGTTCCTCGGTCGTGCTTAACAGCGAGTCACTCATTGCGACGCGCCTTACCCGCGCGTCGCAATGAGAGTAGTTTCTTCTATCCTCCCCACTCCACCATCTTCTTCTCGTTCTTGTCGTAAAAAAATTCTCTGGATCGCAGAAAATAATTTTCACATCGCGATACATCTTCTACAAAAACCGGTTCGTCCAGCACCAAAGTACGATTGATCGAATCCTGTGTGGCAACATAATGCGCGCAGCAGGGAAGATCGCGTCCTGCCGAGTTTCACGCAAACAACAAGCACGCTGACGCGTGCGCCACGGGAGGAACTAGCGTGTTCCGGACCACTTCGAATGTGTCGTATTCATCCCCCTTTTGCCCATCATTCGCCGAACGTGGGTTTACCCTGTCCGAACTGATGACCACATTAGCGATAAGCAGCGCGTTGGCCGTCGGCTCGGTCAGTTTCGCTTCGCTGCTAAAAGACACCGCCATCAGCACATCCGCGAACGGCATCGTCGGTTACATCAATTTGGCACGCAGTGAAGCCATCCGACGCCAAACCGAGGTAAAGATTTGTCCGAGCGCCGGCCACGCGAGATGCGCTTCGACAGATGCCTGGCAACAACCCACTTGGCTAATGTATGTCGATGCTAACCATAACAACGATGCCGACGCCGGTGAGGTAGTGCAGATACACGAGATCGATACGAAACAAATTACGTTTAAGGCAAGCAACAACGAAAAGCAGCTCACCTACCTGCCCTCAGGAACATTGCACGGAAGCGTTCTTAATAGGACTTTCGCGCTGTGCGACCCCTCGGGGAAGGGCCTTGGCCGTTATGTTGTTATCAATGTTGCCGGCCGGTCCTACATTTCCAAAAAAACCGGGAATGAGAAAGTACGTTGTTCTTGACCGTACGAAACCCCTGCCCTTAATATACGCGCCCTTCCTCGGTAGCTCAGTGGTAGAGCAGGTGACTGTTAATCACCTGGTCGGGGGTTCGAATCCCTCCCGGGGAGCCAATTGCCAGTTAAGGGCCGCAATCTTGTGGCCCTTACTTCTCCTCCCAAAAGTCGATCGCTCGACCAATCCCCTGCTCACTACGCCTCAATCGCGCTAGCCGCAACGGTATACTGACGCAATGCGCGTACTGCTGATTTTTCTGCTTCTACTGCTCTCGGCCTGCACCTCACCGTTGCCAGAAACATTGCGTCAGCCGGGGGCAGCAGTCGCCCTGCCGGAAGCCCGCCAGAACACGAGCGCCTACATTGGCCAACGCGTCCGCTGGGGCGGGACCATTGCCGCGGTAGAAAATCGTCCGGAGGAGACCCGGCTCGATATCGTTGCCTATCCGCTCGACCGCTTTGGACGGCCACGAGTCACCCGTGAAAGCCACGGACGCTTTTTAGTGCGGGTCGATCGCTTTCTTGATCCAGCGATTTATACAAGCGGCCGCGAAGTCACCGTCGGCGGCAGCATCGAGCAACCGATGACGAAGCCGATTGGCGAGCATCCTTATAAGTATGTTGTCATTAAAGCGGATGCCGTTTACTTATGGGAACCACGAGTAGACGTACGCGAGCCGTCCTACTATCGCGATCCTTTCGCGTACGACCCTTTCTGGCCGTCACGACCCTACCCGGGTTGGTATGACCCCTATCCGTTTTATCCTTATCGGCGTTGATACGATGCAAAAAGCCTGGATCCTTCTATGTGTTGTCCTCCTAAGCGCGTGCGCGAGCCCACCGTTCGATCTTACGGGCATCGACAAAGAGCTTACGCCCGATGCCGTACTCGCTAAGGGCGATACCACCCGCGGACAACGTGTGACATGGGGTGGAATGATCATTAACAGCAACAATCGCAAGGACGTCACCGAGATCGAGGTATTGGGCTACCCGCTCGACCGCTCGGCGCGGCCCGATACAAATAATGCACCACAACATCGCTTTATTATTTCCAAGGAAGGCTATCTAGAGACGGCGGATTTCCGACCGGGGCGGCTAATCAGTGCGATCGGAACAACGGCAGGTACACATAACGGAAAGGTCGGCGAAGCGGCTTACGTTTATCCGGTATTGCAGGCCGAGCAATTACATCTCTGGCCGATAAGCCAACCACGAGCCGCTGACCCGAATGTGCACTTTGGCATCGGCATTATTTTTCACTAGACTCGAGCGGTTTCGAAGATGACGAAAGCAACCGCATAGTCGCTCTCGTCGCTGATGCTCAGATGTACTGCCTGAATTTTCCTGGCCGCCACGAACTCGAGCGCGCGTCCGCTAAATTCCACTATCGGCTTCCCATTCGCATCGTGCGCTACGCTGATTTGACGTAAGCTCAATCCATCGCGAAAACCGGTACCCATCGCCTTAGCCGCCGCCTCCTTCGCGGCAAAACGGCGCGCCAAAAAGTTTGCCGGTCTGGCATGATCGCGAAACTCGATCAATTCGTTGTCGGACAAAATACGCGCGGCGAATCGCTCGCCAAATCGATCAAGGCCTTGCTGCAGCCGTACCACTTGTACGATATCGGTGCCGATACCGAAGATCACGGCGTCACCGCCTCACACCATCGAAATTTACGCCAAGCTCGATCACGCACTTTCTTCTTGCACCAGCGCCGGCGTGCGCTCACCGAACAGCCGCCGGCTCTGTAACGGCTTGTCTCCCAAATGCGGCGCTAGTGCGGCTCGCATCAACGCTTTGGTCTCGCGCAACGCTACCGCATCGTCGAGCTGCTCGCCGGCGAGCGCCAATAGGCTAGCGCCACGAATTCGTACGCCTTGCACCCGCGACAACAGCTCCGGGTGATGCACGCGCATCGGTCCACGCTCCAAGATGTAATCGTAAACGGCGTTCGGATCGATCGGATCGTGGCTTCCGGCTTCATGCTCAAGCAACAAACCGTAGCCGACCTCACCGAGCAAGTGCTTTTCAAAAACCCGCAACACAGCTTCTGACGGCGACACGCGCAGACCGTCGAGCGCGGCACGATAACGATCGTAAAGCCGCTCATGCGCATCGAGTCGCTGCAACAATCGCAGCAACAACTCATTCAGATAAAAACCGCAGTAGAGTCCCGTACCGATCAGCTCGACACCGACACCCTCTATCTCGGCACCGGTCAACGACATCAACTCACCGCGGCCACTCCAACTTAATAACAATGGTTGAAACGGTTTTAGTACACCGCGCAAGCGGCTAGTCGGGCGACGCGCGCCCTTGGCAATCAAGCCGACACGACCGTGCTGACGTGTATAGACCTCGAGCAGTAAACTAGTCTCGGTATAGTTGCGCTGATGTAACACGAATGCCGGCTGTTGCTGCTCGCGCATCAACCCGAGTCCTCTTGATAACCCAAGCGTTGCATCGCCCGCGCATCGTCGGACCAACCTTCGCGCACGCGTACCCACAACCGTAGATTCACCTTAACACCGTAACGTTTCTCCATCGCTTGGCGCGCGCGTATGCCGACCTGCTTCATACGTTCACCGCCGGCGCCGATGAGAATCGCCTTCTGCCCTTCGCGCTCCGCCCAAATGACGGCTTCTACTTGGAGTTTGCCCTTCACTCGCGTGAAGCGCGTCACTTCGACGGTCGTGACATACGGCAATTCCTGTCCGTAGTTGCTGTAAATCTGTTCGCGCACGATCTCGCTTGCCAGAAACCGCTCGCTTTTATCGGTGCGCTGCTCCGGCGGATAGATTGGCGGCTGTTCCGGAAAGTAAGTTAACAACACACGCTCGAGCTCTTCGACGCCCTCGCCATTGCGCGCCGACAACGGCACGATCTCGTTGAACAACATGCGTTCCGACGATGTCTGAATCAACGGCAATAATTGCTTTTGGTTCTTCATCCGGTCGATCTTGTTGATCGCCAAAATCACCGGGATCGTCAATCGTTGCGCGACCACGAGTGCCGAGTCATCTTCCGGGCGCCAACCCTCGGCACCGATCACCAGCACCACGCAATCGACACCTTCGACACTGCCGCTAGCGAGCTTCGACATATAACGATTGAGCTGTCGGCCTTCCGGTGCATGCAGGCCGGGCGTATCGACATAGACCATTTGCGCCGTATCGGTGGTTTTGATGCCGAGGATACGGTGCCGCGTCGTTTGCGGTCGTCGCGAAGTAATGCTGATTTTTTCGCCGACCAAGCGATTGAGCAGCGTGGATTTGCCGACGTTGGGTCGGCCGATGAGGGTAACGATACCGCTACGGAAGGATGGGTCGCTCACTGCTTAGAAATTCTCTCGTACGCGGTTTGTGCCGCTTGTTGTTCGGCGGCGCGGCGGGTGCTGCCTTCGCCGCGCGTGGTCAGCGAAAGCTCCGGCACCTGGCATTCCACAATAAAAAGCTGATTATGCGGATCACCGGCGATCTGCAACACATTATAAATCGGCAACGGCACCGATTGCTTTTGCAAATACTCTTGCAACCGCGTCTTCGGATCTTTAGGGATGGCGCGCGGATCGAGCCGCCCAAAATGCGGGGCCAGCAACTGCAGTATCAATTCGCGAGCACTGTCGATTCCGCGATCTATGTAGACCGCGCCGAACACCGCTTCCAGCGAGTCGGCCAGGATGGAATCGCGGTCGAAGCCGCCGCTTTTCAGCTCGCCGCTGCCCAACACCAGCGAATCGCCCAATACCAAATCGCGCGCGACCGCTGCCAGCGTTTCTTTTTTTACCAAACTGGCACGCAAACGCGTGAGCTCGCCTTCGCTCAACTCGGGAAAACGTTTATAGAGATCGCCGGAAACGACAAAATTGAGGACACTATCGCCGAGAAATTCGAGACGCTCGTAGTTGTCGCCGCTGCGACTACGGTGGGTCAACGCACGTTCGAGGAGCGCAGGCTCCGCGAACGTGTAGTTCAATCGGCGACAGAGCTCAGACTGCGCCTTATTCATTAACCCCAGCCACCTCGTGCAAGTGATCGAAAGTGAGCAGCACGGATATGTTGTAGAAAAGCGGAATCACCAACTCGTAGTCAAAGCGGATGGCTTTGTTCTTGCCGCGCTTCTCGATAACCAGAGTTTTGGCAGGATTGACCTCGTTAATGTTGTCGATGTCAAAATGCTTGTTTAGGCTTTCGACCATTTGCCCCTTGTCCATCGAACCGATATTGGGATTTTTGGCCAATTCCTTGAGCGCCGCTTCAATCTTAAAGTCGGTCATGTAAGGCGGAAATAGCTTTAAGCCTATAAATATGAAGAACGCAAACACAGCAATGACAAACATTGCGCCCCACATCGTCATCCCACGTTGCCGGTCACGTGACATGCACCTACCTCCCGGGTTGGATTGATTCAATAGTAGCAGCTCAGTGAATGATGTTGCCGATACGGTCAAACGCAACCCGCGGACAAGGCCAAGCGCCCTGGTGCGAGTAGTCACACGAGAACCAGATAAGAAACGCCTTGCCCACGAGATTTTCCTGCGGGACATAGCCCCAGTAGCGACTATCGTTACTGTGGTCGCGATTGTCGCCCATCACGAAATAATGCCCAGCCGGAACAACGAACGGCGGCGGCGTCAAATCGACCCGCGACGATAGGAGTATTTCGTGTTCGACACCATCCAACTTTTCCAGATTCCGGACAGCGCTGTACTGCGGTTCGTCATTTTGTTGAACCGTATATTGGCCGATCGGTTCGTACGGCATTAGACGGCCGTTAACGTAGATTTTTTTGCCTTCATAGACAACGCGATCACCGGGCAAACCGATAACCCGCTTGATATAGTTAACCGACTCGTCGCCCGGAAAGCGAAACACGATCACATCGCCGCGTTGTGGATCGCCAACTGGGATAATTTTTTTATTGATAACCGGCAGACGCAAGCCATAGGAAAATTTATTCACGAGGATGAAGTCGCCAATGTGCAGACTCGGCAACATTGAACCTGATGGAATCCGAAATGGTTCGACCACGAACGAACGCAGCAGAAACACGATCAAGATAACCGGGAAGAACGCGCGCGCGTATTCCACATAAAGCGGTTCTTTAGCAGCGGCTCGGCGCGCCGCATCGTCGCCGTCCGATTGGGCGGCGGCTTTAGCGGCACGCGCACGTGCACCCGCCCACGCAAACCGATCCAACCCCCAGATCAAGCCGGTGGCACACACTAGTACGAACAATACGAGAGAAAAATCCATAGCTATTTGTCGTCCA
Organism: Gammaproteobacteria bacterium; assembly: GCA_016199745.1. Taxonomy (NCBI): domain Bacteria; kingdom Pseudomonadati; phylum Pseudomonadota; class Gammaproteobacteria; species Gammaproteobacteria bacterium. The sequence continues at coordinate 63,128 of JACQFZ010000042.1, read as the reverse complement.
CTCGCAGTACCGCGAGAAATGCTTCTTGCGGAATTTCGACAGATCCTAATTGCTTCATGCGCTTTTTACCTTCTTTCTGTCTTTCCAGCAGTTTACGTTTACGCGAGATATCGCCGCCGTAACATTTTGCCGTAACGTTCTTGCGCAAGGCTTTGACGGTCTCGCGAGCGATAACCTTTGAACCGATCGCCGCTTGAATGGCGACGTCGAACATCTGCCGCGGAATGAGCTCGCGCAACTTCTTGACCAGCTCGCGACCGCGATAGTCGGTCTGCTGCCGATGCACAATCACCGACAATGCATCCACTTTATCGCCGTTGATCAGCACGTCAAGCTTGCAAACATCGGACGGACGAAATTCGATGAGCTCGTAGTCGAACGAGGCGTAGCCGCGGCTGACCGATTTCAAGCGATCGAAGAAATCGAGCACGACTTCGTTCAGCGGCAACTCGTAAGTCAACATCGCCTGGCGGCCGTGGTAGAGCATGTCTTTCTGCACGCCGCGCTTCTCGACACACAGACCAATAACACCACCAACATATTCCTGCGGCACCAAGATCGTGGCGCGAATGATCGGCTCGCGAATTTCTTCGATTTGCGATGGGTCGGGCAACTTTGCTGGATTCTCGACGCGCAACACCTCAGCCTTGGCCGTGACCACTTCGTACACCACTGTCGGCGCCGTCGTGATGAGGTTCAGCCCGTATTCGCGCTCCAACCGTTCTTGGATAATTTCCATATGCAGCATGCCGAGGAAGCCGCAACGGAAACCGAAACCCAGCGCCTGCGATGTCTCCGGCTCGTAATTCAGTGACGCGTCATTCAACGAGAGCTTGCCGAGAGCATCGCGGAAGTTGTCGTAGTCATGCGCCTCGATCGGATAAACGCCGGCGAACACGCGCGGCTTGATTTCTTTGAAACCCGGCAACGGCGTCACCGCCGGCCGATGCGCCAATGTAATCGTGTCGCCGACACGGGCACTGCGTACATCTTTGATACCGGCGATCACATAACCGACCTCGCCCGCCGCCAAGACTTCAACCGGCTTGCGTTTCGGCGTGAAGATACCGATTTGCTCAGCGATATAATCGCGACCGGTAGCCATGAGGCGAATTTTGTCGCGCGGCGCAAGCCGTCCTTCCATGACGCGCACCAGCGAAACGGTGCCCAAGTAATTATCGAACCAGGAATCGATGATCAACGCCTTGAGCGGCGCATCGGCATCGCCGCGCGGCGCCGGGATGCGAGCGATGAGGGCCTCGAGAATTTCCGGTACACCAACGCCGGTCTTGGCACTGACCGGTATTGCATGGCCGGCATCGATGCCGATGATGTCCTCGATCTCGCTGATCGCACGCTGCGGATCGGCCGCCGGCAGATCGATTTTGTTCAGCACCGGCAAAATTTCTAAATTGAGCTCGGCGGCGGTATAACAATTGGCGACCGTCTGCGCCTGCACGCCCTGCGATGCGTCGACTACCAGCAATGCACCGTCACAGGCGGTCAACGACCGCGAGACTTCGTAAGAAAAGTCGACGTGTCCGGGCGTATCGATCATGTTGAGGCGATACAATAGGCCGTCGCGCGCTTTGTAGGTCAGCGCTACGCTCTGCGCTTTGATAGTGATGCCGCGTTCGCGCTCGAGGTCCATCGAGTCGAGCACCTGCGCTTGCATCTCGCGTTCTTCCAATCCACCGCAAATCTGAATGAATCGATCGGCCAGCGTCGACTTGCCGTGATCGATGTGGGCGATGATGGAGAAATTCCGGATGCGTTCTTGATTCCAACCGCTCATAGGGTCTGATAGGAAGTCTTATCGGTCGGGGCATTAAAAAAGGCGCCGCTGGCGCCCCTGCTTCGTTTCGCGGGGCCCGGCCCGGCCGGCCCGTCCCACGCGGCGCGTAGCATAACCGATTTCGGCGTTATCTAGGGAGTCAGCGCCATATACACCGACGATGCCCCACGACGGACCCGCAATACCACCGGGGCGCCGGGCTTCGCCTGGGCTAACAATCGATAAAATCCGCCGACACCGGCGATCGGCCGGCCGTCGATATCAACGATAACGTCGCCGGCATGCAATCCAGCCTCGCGCGCCGGCCCGTCGAGTACGTCGTCGACGCTGACACCCGCTTGGACCTCGTGATGTTTGCGCTGCGTTGCCGTGAGTTCACTCAAGACGATGCCCAGATGTTGGCCATTATTGCCGTCAGTACGTGGCACCGCCGACACCCGCGTCAGCTGCTCTTCCCGCAACTCGCCGACCCTTACCGCCGCTTGTACCGCACCCTGGTTTCGTCGGAACAATTTCATACGCGCTACCGTGCCGGGCGGCGTCAAACCGACCAGCGGCGGCAACTCAGATGACAATGCGATCGGTCGGCCCTCGTACTCGAGCACAATGTCGCCGCTTTTCAGCTCGGAATGGGCCGCCGGACCGGCCGGCAAGATGTCGGCGATCAATGCACCACGCGGTTTATCGAGACCATATGCCGCCGCCAAACCATGCGTCACCTCCTGTAAACGTACGCCGAGCCAACCGCGGTGCACGCCGCCCTCGCGCTTCAATTGCTCGGCGATACGCACGGCGATGTCGATCGGAATGGCGAACGACAACCCCATGAAGGTTCCGGTCTGGCTATAGATTTGCGAATTGACGCCGACGACCTCGCCTTTCAAATTGAACAGCGGTCCGCCAGAGTTACCGGGATTAATGGCGACATCGGTCTGCAAAAACGGTACGTAGTTTTCGCTCGGCAAACTGCGCCCTTTCGCTGACACGATGCCCGAGGTCGCCGAGCTTTCGAAACCGAACGGCGCGCCGATCGCCAACACCCAATCGCCTACCGCAAGATCCGTCGGATTGCCGATTGCCACCGACCGCAAATTGGTGGCATTGATTTTCAACAAGGCAATATCGCTGCGTCGGTCAGCGCCTACCAAGCGCGCGCGATACTCGCGGCGGTCGGCCAGGCGAACCATGATCTCGCTCGCTCCTTCAACAACGTGCGCGCAGGTAATGACATAACCATCGTCGGAAATAACGAAACCCGAACCGAGTGACGTACCATCGCTGGACGGGCCGCCGCGAAATCCGTCGTTCGGATCTTCGTTGTCTTCTTCCTGTTCTTGCATCAATGACGGCGGCCGCACACCCTTCGGCTGGTAGACCGTACTGATGTTAACGACCTCAACCTCGTGCTTACGCACCAAGGTTACGAAGTCAGGCAGATCGCGCGCGTTCGCTAATGCCGGCGCCAGCAAAAATATACCGAGCCAGAGCCAAGTCGACGGAAAACAGCGAACGGGCTGGCGCATGACCTACGGTCCCGGGGCGGGAACAAGCGAATTGCTGATCATGGTAATCGTCTTAGCAGGTACTGCACCGACGACGGTCGCATAGTGGTCGTCGACCGGTCGGCTATGCGCCGACAACGCGCCCACACGCGTCGGCAATTCTCTGATCGGCTCAGCATGCTCGCTGCGCTTCTCCACGAATACCGACACCGCTGCCAAGCCGTCGGTATACACCAACTGCTGCACCAAGCGTCCGCCAAGCGCCATCTTGCGAATAACGGTGCGCGAAAGTTTGAAGCCCTTGGGCAACCGCATCGCCCGCCAGCTCTCGGTCGACGGCGTCGGTACCTCAGTATCGCGGTGCCACTTGAGCTCGGTCGTCGGTGTTTGCGGCAACAGCGATGCGGGCGAGATATCGCCGCCGATATTGACCTGGGTGAACATGAACTGCTCAAGCACCGCACCTTTGCTGTCGGTGATGTCCGCCTTGAGCAGCAACCCGGTTTCGTCGTCCGCCCACAACTGATAACCGTAACGGTAATCGTCACGCGGCCGGATTAACACGCGTTGCACGTTGCGACCGACGACGCGCGCCGGCCGGCCGAGCTCGATGACATAATTCTCACCAATCCCAGGCAACTGATCGGGCAGGATGGCGGGAAAGTTTTTATGGTTGAGCCGACGTGGCTCGACGACAACTGATTTTTGATCCGGCAAATAGCAACGGACCTCGCGTTCGGTACGGATGACCTCACGCGCCGGCCCGGTCAGCGAAACCAACCGCTCTTCAACTCCGCCATCAACGACGCGATGAAGGATACGCATGGTCTCGAGCTGAGCACCGTGCTGATAAACGAACACGCCATCGTAATTCAGCTCACGTGCTGCCCGATTGATCCGTATCAACCAGTCTTGCGCCTCGGCAGCGGCATAAACTGGAATACTTATTAAGAGCAGACAAATCGCGGAAACAGGCGCAGGAAGACCGAGCGGACTCATTTATCCGGAAGATTCCCATCAACGTCATGCGTCACAACGCGGGCATACGGCCAAATGCCACCCATGCCCTCGGTCGAAACAAACTCGCTGTGACCGACGATATAAGCATTGAAGCGCTCGCCGTCAGACGGCACTACCGATGTTGCTGTCGGCGCAATAGCGGTTACCGTCGGCGCAGAGACAGTAGCGACCGTTTGCGTTTCCGTATTCTTAACATTATTAACGGCTACCACCGGTGTCGCCGTATTCAGAAAGCTCTGCAGAGAAACGATAGATACGGTGGCGACCGATGCTGCCAAGGCAAAACCGGCGGCCAATGGGCCGAAACGCAACCGGCGGTTGGTCTCTTCCGGCTCGTCTAGCTGGGCGAGCACACCATCGACGAAACCGGCAGGCGCCACCGCCTCCAGCTGTCGCGTCATTGCTGCGCGAATCAAATGATACCTTTCCCAGGTACCCCGCAGCTTGTCATCACGCTGCAGCGTTTGCAGCACCTGGTGCTCTTCGTGCTCACTCAATTCCGCGTCGATAAAAGCAGACAACTTTTCGCTCATACAGGCTCGGCTCACTTCTCTAACAACGGTCGCAATTGGTTATCGATCGCCTCGCGTGCCCGGAAGATGCGGGAACGCACGGTACCGATAGGACACTCCATGACTTGAGCAATTTCCTCGTAGCTCAACCCTTCGATTTCGCGCAACATGATGGCAGTACGCAAATCTTCCGGCAGCGATTCAATAGCACGACTGACGGTCCTAGCAATCTCATCGGTCAGGAGACTACGCTCGGGCGTCGCCTGGTCGCGAAGATGCTCCCCGCTTTCAATCAGCTCGGCGCCTTCCACTTCCATATCCGTGTTAGGCGGCCTGCGCCCCTGGGAATCGAGATAGTTTTTAGCGGTGTTCACGGCGATCCGATATAACCAAGTATAGAACGCACTCTCGCCACGGAAACCGCCGATGGCACGGTAGGCCTTAATAAAGGCCTCTTGAGCGACATCTTCGACCTCGGCCCGATCGCGCACATAGCGCGCCACCAGCTTGATCACCTTGTGCTGGTACTTCCGTACCAGCAGATCAAAAGCCGCTTTCTCGCCACGCTGCACCCGGGCGACTAATTTCTGATCAATGCTGCGTTCCGACATCAGTAGTGCTGACCTTGTGTCGGACACGTGCAGCGACTCGCTGCCAGTAACAGACCGTTACTAGTCAATAAAGTTCGCGTGTTTGACCGGCATTTACAATTGTTGTTGCGCAATCCCCACCCGGCGCTTGTCTCATCAAGCTAAACCGGGCGCTATGATAGGATAACGCGCCTGTAACAACTACTACGCGTCGCCTCTAAATCAATTCACCCATGTCCTCACCCGCGCATGCAGATGTACTCGTCGTCGGTAGCGGCCTGGCAGGCCTAAGCCTGGCCCTGCGTTTGGCCGAGCGCACGCAGGTCACGGTTCTTTCCAAGGAAATGGCAACCGAGGGCTCGAGCCTATACGCCCAAGGCGGCGTTGCCGCCGTCCTCGATACACGGGCCGACTCGTTTGACGCTCATGTGCAGGATACCTTGGTGGCCGGCGCCGGACTGTGCCGGCGCGACGCAGTTGAATATACCGTGCGTCGCGGACCGGAGGTCGTGAACTGGCTGTTGCAACAAGGCGTGCCGTTTACCACCGATCCGCAGCGATCGACAGCCGAGCACATTGACGATGGCGCTCCTGAATTCCATCTCACTCGCGAGGGCGGCCACAGCCACCGGCGCGTCGTACATGCCGCCGATGCCACCGGCCATGCCGTCGAAACCGCGCTGATTGCCCGCGCCCGGCAGCATCCGAATATTCATTTTCTCGAACATTGGCTCGCGATCGATTTGATCACGAGCAACAAGCTCAGTCAGTCCGGCCCCAACCGCTGCGTGGGTTTGTATGCGCTGCATAAGCAAAGCGGCGAAGTGCGCGCGCTAAGCGCCGGTTGCGTCGTCTTCGCTACCGGCGGCGCTTCGAAGGTGTATCTCTATACCAGCAACCCCGACACCTCTACCGGCGACGGCATTGCCATGGCTTGGCGCGCCGGCTGCCGGGTGGCAAACATGGAGTTCATGCAGTTCCACCCGACGTGCCTTTATCACCCGCGCGCGAAGTCGTTCCTTATCAGCGAAGCGGTGCGCGGTGAAGGCGGTCGTTTGCTGTTGCCGGACGGCGAACCGTTCATGCAAGCGCATGACCCACGCGGCGAGCTGGCGTCGCGCGACATCGTCGCGCGCGCGATCGACTACGAGATGAAACGCCGCGGCCTCGACTTCGTGCATCTCGACATCAGTCATCAACCGGCGGATTTCATCAAAGAACATTTCCCGACGATCTACCAACGCTGCCTGCAGTTCGGCTACGACATGACACGCGAGCCGATTCCGGTCGTGCCGGCGGCGCACTACACCTGCGGCGGTATCGCTACCGATCTGCGCGGTCGCACCGACATCGACCGGCTCTACGCGATCGGTGAATGTTCCTATACCGGCCTGCACGGCGCCAACCGGCTGGCGAGCAACTCGATGCTGGAGTGCCTGGTGTATGGTGCCGCCGCCGCTGAAGATATCAACGCTCGTTTAACTGCTGGGGAGTTAAGCGCCGTCGCCCTAACACGCTTACCACGTTGGGATGAAAGCCGCGTGACCGACGCCGACGAACAAGTCGTGGTGTCGCACAACTGGGACGAGCTGCGGCGCTTCATGTGGGACTACGTCGGCATCGTCCGCACGACTAAACGTTTAGAACGTGCCCACCGACGGATCGAATTGCTGAGCGAAGAAATCCGCGAGTACTACCGAAACTTCCGTGTGACCAACGATCTGATCGAGTTGCGTAATCTCGTGCTGGTGGCCGAGCTGATCATCCGTTCGGCGCTATCGCGCAAGGAAAGCCGTGGCTTGCACTACACGCGCGATTATCCGACGCCGGATCCGCGTTACGCCAATCAGGAAACGGTGCTCACTCCGCCGCGCTATTCAAACGCAACTGTACCCGCAAGCGTCTGAAGTTTTCCGCCGTCACCGCGTCGGCGGGAATAATGACGCTCACCGGCCAACGGCGATCGGCCAACCGCACCACGAGTATCGTCAGCCACGGCTGTAGCCAACGGCTCATCAGCTTGCCGGCATAGTGTGCATTAGAACCGGCAAAACGAATGGTGTACTCCCCCGGCACGCTCGCCGAGGCAATGCCCACCACAGCGTTAGGCCCGCGTCGCCAGACATGTTGGCGTAACGTGCGGTAAAGGCTGATCAAAAGCGTGAATGACAGCGCAACACGAACGGCAACCGGCAGCGGTAACAACAGCGCGAATATCAACGCACCGGTATGCGTTAAGACAAAAACGAGCGCGAGCAGCGGCGACGCGCGCAGTTCGAGGGAAATATTATCGGGCGATTTTTTGTACAAGCGCCTGCAGCGCCGGGTCGTCTAAAGTTACGATACCGAAACAACCATCGAGCAACTCGTTGTCCGGTAATTCCAACAACCGATCGAGTGCGGTGTGCTCGTCTGCCGTCAGCTGCGGATAGTCGCGCTCGAGAAACCTCGCCAACAACACATCGAGCTCGAGCAAACCGCGCCGGCAGTGCCAGCGCACGCGTGCCTCGCGGCGGTCGTCACTCACCGCCGTCATCATGTAACGCGCTTGACCAGCAGTTCTTTGATGTGACCGATGGCCTTGGTCGGGTTCAACCCCTTCGGACACACCTCGGTACAGTTCATGATGGTATGGCAACGGAACAGCTTGTACGGATCTTCCATATCATCGAGGCGCTCGCCGGTCGCTTGATCGCGCGAGTCGGCGATGAAGCGATACGACTGTAACAACGCCGCCGGACCGAGGAATTTGTCCGGATTCCACCAAAACGACGGGCACGCTGTCGAACAACAGGCGCACAAAATACACTCGTACAGCCCGTTCAACTTTTCGCGCTCCTCGGGCGACTGCAGCCGCTCCTTCTCCGGCACCGGCTCCTTGTTGATCACATACGGCTTGACCGAGTGGTACTGCTTGAAGAACTGCGTCATGTCGACGATCAAGTCACGAATCACCGGCTGACCCGGCAACGGTTTCAGCACCACCGGCTCCTTCAAGTCGGCGATACGCGTTACGCAGGCTAGACCGTTCTTGCCGTTGATGTTCATCGCGTCCGAGCCGCAAATACCTTCGCGGCATGAACGGCGGAAGGTGAGCGAATCGTCCGCCTCCTTCAACCGGACAATGGCGTCGAGCAGCATCCGATCGGACGGCTGCAACTCGATGTCATAGTCCTGCATGTACGGCTTGGAGTCGGTCTCCGGGTTATACCGGTAAACGGAGAAACGCATGGTTCGTTTTCCTCGTAATACGCAAATCAGTACGTGCGCGCTTTCGGCTCGAAACCGTCAACGCTCAACGGCTTTAGGTGCACTGGTTTGTAATCGAGCTTGTGGCCAGCCTTGAAGTACAGCGTGTGCTTCAACCAATTGATGTCGTCGCGCTTATGGAAATCGGCGCGATCATGGGCGCCGCGGCTTTCTTTGCGCGCCTCGGCCGACACCAGCGTCGCCACCGCCACCTCGATCAAATTGTCGAGTTCGAGCGCCTCGACACGCGCGGTGTTGAATACCTTCGACTTGTCTTTGATCTCGGTATGGCCAACACGTTCCGCCACTTGCTTGATCTTCTGCACACCGTCGACCAGCAACTCCGGAAAACGAAACACGCCGCAGTGCGCCTGCATGGTCTTGCGCATCTCGGCGGCGACATCGGCGACGCGTTCGCCATTCTGCTGACCATCGAGCCGCGCCAACCGCGCCAGCGTCCGATCGGCCGCGTCTTGCGGAAGGTCCTTGAGACCGGGATTTTCTTTGAGGAAACGGATGACCGAGTTACCGGCTTCACGACCGAATACGACGAGATCGGTCAGCGAATTGGTACCGAGGCGATTGGCACCGTGCACCGATGCACAAGCGCATTCGCCGGCGGCATAGAAGCCCGGCACCGGTACCGCCGGGCTACCACCCTTCGGTAACACCACTTCGCCGCGATAGTTGGTCGGAATACCGCCCATTTGATAATGCGCGGTCGGCACCACCGGGATCGGATCGACCACCGGGTCGACGTTGGCGAACTTCTTGGCGATCTCGCGGATACCCGGCAGGCGCTTCTCGATCTTTTCTTCACCGAGATGATCGAGTTTGAGCAACACATAGTCGGCGTCTTTACCGCAGCCGCGGCCTTCTTTGATTTCCGTTGCCATCGCTCGTGAGACGACATCGCGGCTGGCAAGATCCTTCATGTTCGGCGCGTAACGCTCCATGAAACGCTCGCCGTTTTTGTTCAGCAGAAACCCACCCTCGCCGCGTACACCTTCGGTAATCAGCACGCCGGCGCCGGCAACACCGGTCGGATGAAACTGCCAGAACTCCATGTCTTCGAGCGCGATACCCGCACGCGCCGCCATGCCGAGACCGTCGCCGGTGTTAATAAAAGCGTTAGTACTGGTGGCGAAGATGCGCCCCGCTCCGCCGGTAGCGAAGATGGTCGCGCGCGCATGCAGAATCGAAACATCGCCAGTTTCCATTTCGAGCGCCGTGACGCCGAGCACTTGGCCGCTAGCATCGCGAATCAAATCCAGCGCCATCCATTCGACGAAGAACTGCGTGTTGGCGCGCACGTTACGTTGATAGAGCGTGTGCAGCATCGCGTGACCGGTACGGTCGGCGGCACAGCAACTGCGCTGCACCGGCTTCTCGCCGAAGTTTTGCGAATGACCGCCGAACGGCCGCTGATAGATCGTGCCGTTGTCATTGCGATCGAACGGCATGCCGAAATGCTCGAGCTCGATCACAACCTCGGGCGCGGTCCGGCACAAAAATTCAATCGCGTCTTGGTCGCCGAGATAATCCGAACCCTTGACGGTGTCATACATGTGCCACAGCCAATTGTCTTCGCCCATATTGCCGAGCGCGGCGCCGATACCACCCTGCGCCGCCACCGTGTGCGAGCGCGTCGGAAACACCTTAGACAATACCGCGGTCTTGAGACCAGCCTCGGACAATTGCAACGCCGCGCGCAAACCGGCGCCACCGGCACCAACGACGATGGCGTCGAAACGACGAACAGGAAGTTTCATACCACCCCTCGAATCAAAATCTGCGCGGCCCACAACGACATCGCGATCAACGCGAGCGCGGTCAACAAGCTAACGGTGAAACGCACCCACGTTAGCTTGAGATAATCCATGTAGATGCTGCGCAGCCCGACCCAAGTATGCGCCAATAGGCTGACGATAAAGATCGCCCACGCCAAGCGCACTGCGCCGGCGGAGAAATAACCGGTCCAGGCAGCGTAGTCCTTGATAGGATTCAGCAACAGGTAAACGATCAGATAAATCGTGAAACCGCCGAGATAAAGCGACGTCACGCGCTGCACCAAGAATGCGGTCAAGCCGCGGTGCGCACTTCCGAGCGGACGCGAACGAGTCACAGAAATACTCCGAGCAGGACAACAGTGGTCACGGAAGCAGCGAGCGTCAACCATGCGCTACGCCTGGCGGGAGCCAATTCGACGCCGACATCGACGTCCATCAACAGATGACGAATGCCGGAGTAAAGATGCTGGATCAACACCCACAACATCAGCAACATCGCCGCACGGCCGATGCCCGCGCTCAAGCTCGTTCGCACCTGTTCGAAGCGCTCGGGACTTTCGAGTGACGCCTGTAAGGCGCACAACGCGAAGGGGATCAATAACGCCATGACAGCGCCGGTAATTCGGTGAATGATCGACACAACGCCGCCGATCGGCAACCGAATTTGTAATAAATTTAAATAAACAGGACGCTTCGCGTTTTTCCGCATGAATGTATAGTTGTGTGTAGTTTGAGAGCCGAAAAAATCCCATCCATGAAATTTTTTCCGATCGCTACGCGGCGGCGTCTGCCCCGACCCGCACCCGTACCCCGAACGCAAGAAGCGCGGGCTGAGTATTATAGAGGAAAACAACTAGGTGTGAAGACGCCGGAGCGACTGAGATGAGCGAGAGTTGGATCCAATTTCTGCGGGAGCATGGTGCCATATTCGATGATGGCGGTGTGCGCGACTTCGGCGACGCCGATCACGAACGACGTGCAGCGATCGACAGCAACGTGCTGGTCGATTTGTCGCATCTTTCGCTTATTCGCGTCAGCGGACCGGACGCCAAAAATTTTCTCAACGCGCAACTCACGAACGACGTCGCTCTAGTCGACGCGGGTCGTAGCCAACTTGCCGGCTGGTGCAGTCCAAAGGGGCGGCTGCTCGTTCTACTCCGCGTCTTTCAAATCGCTGATGACTATCTCTTGCAGTTTCCGTCTACGCTGCGTGACGACATCATCAAGCGCCTGCGAATTTATGTGTTGCGCGCGAAAGTTAAGATCGAGAACGCGGACCAATCGTTCGTACGTATCGGCGTCGCTGGGGCCGACGCCGTAACGGTGGTAAAGAACGCGACCGGCGTGGTTGCCGACGACATCGATAGCAGCGTCGCCAGCGAAACATTCGTGGTACTGCGATTGCCGGGTATTCAACCGCGTCTCGAAATCATTTGCTCGCCGGCAGAGGCGCCGTCGTTGTGGGCGAAATTGAAAGCAGGCGCTGTGCCGGCAGGACGTGGTGCATGGGCCTGGCACGACGTTATGGCGGGCATACCGACCGTGGTGCCGGAAACGAATGAGGCATTCGTTCCGCAAACCGTGAATCTCGAATTGATCGGCGGCGTTAGTTTTACCAAGGGCTGCTACCCGGGTCAGGAGATCGTTGCGCGTGTGCACTATCGCGGGCGTTTGAAGGAGCGGATGTTCCGGGCCCATGTCGCCGTCGCCGATGCGCCGCGTCCGGGCGATCCGATTTATGCGCCTGATCTTCCCGGGCAGGCTGCTGGGACGGTGGTCAGCGCGCAGCCCGGCGGGAACGGTGGTTACGATTTATTGGCGGTGATTCAATTGAGCAGCGTGCAAACTGGGGAATTGCATCTGCGGCAAGCGGATGGGCCGCGATTGGAATTGCGGGCGTTGCCTTATTCGGTTCAGTGATTGAATCGCCCCGTTGGGGCGATGTCTGTCGATGTAATAAATGTAATCAGCGGGATGCTCCGCCCCGCAACCCAGGGTGACTTTCTCTTGCTGGTGCAAGAGAAAGTCACCAAAGAGAAGCACCCCCCGGGGTGGCGCAAAGCATCCTGCGCTTCTCACTTTTGGCTCACTAACTATGTCTGGCACAACCCATCCCTGGGTTGAGCCAGACGCGCGCTTCCTGCGCGCTCGAGGCCAAAAGCGCCGATGCTCGGAATGCGCGACACGGGGATTAACCGCAACTGCAACAACAACTACCCATTTCACTCACCCCCCACCCTAACCCTCCCCCGCTGTTGCGGGGGAGGGAATGTGGCTGTTGTAGGGTGGGCAACGCTTTTTTGCCCACGCGGATTCGAATACAGCGTGAACAGCAAAGCTGCCACCCGACATCACGGCGGGCAGGTTTTTGGTTTTGCTTTTTTATTCCCTCCCCCGCCTTTGCGGGGGAGGGTTAGGGTGGGGGCGGTTGTTGTTGTGGTTGCTATTCACTTCTTATCCGGACTAACCGCCGGATCCACCACCTGATAGAACGTCTCGCCCTTCTTCACCATGCCGAGCTCAGCACGCGCCCGCTCTTCGATCGCCGCCAGACCTTGCTTCAAATCGACGACTTCCGCTGCCAAGGTCTGATTGCGATCGTTCAAGCGCGCGTTTTCCTGGACCTGCGCGGCGATCTCGCGTTGCAGCTTCCAGGTCACGAACACGCCGCCGTCGCTAAACCACAGCGCGTACTGCAACATGACAAACAGTGCGGCCAGCACCACGATCACCAGCCGCAGGGGTCGCACGCTAAGCACGGTCAGAATTAGCCACCGGCAATGCTTTGCCGAAACGCGGCACGGCCGGGGTAGCGCGCGTCGCGGCCGAGCGCTTCTTCGATGCGCAGCAGCTGGTTGTACTTGGCGACGCGATCCGAGCGCGACAATGATCCGGTCTTGATCTGACCGACACCGGTTGCGACCGCCAAATCGGCGATAACGCTGTCTTCGGTTTCACCGGAACGGTGCGACATAACACCGGTGTAGCCGGCCTGCTTGGCGATGCGGATGGCGTCCAAGGTTTCGGTCAACGTGCCGATCTGGTTGACCTTGATGAGGATGGAGTTGGCGACGCCCTTGTCGATGCCGCGTTGCAAAATTTTCGAATTGGTGACGAATAAATCGTCGCCGACCAATTGCACGCGCTTGCCAAGACGACGCGTGAGCTCGGCCCAGCCGTCCCAATCTTCTTCGGCGCAGCCGTCTTCGATGGAGATGATTGGATAACGATTGGCCCAGTCTTCGAGCATCGCGACGAACTCGGTCGACGTCAGCTTCTGTTTGCCGCCGTCGAGCTCGTAACGACCGTCGCGGTAAAACTCGGAGCTGGCGACGTCGAGGCCAAGAAATACGTCGGTGCCGGCGCGATAACCGGCCTTGCCGATGGCTTCGAGGATCACCTGAATAGCCGACTCGTTCGACGGCAGGTTAGGCGCAAATCCGCCTTCGTCGCCGACGGCGGTGTTGAGCTTCTGGCTGTGCAGCACTTTCTTCAACGAATGAAAAATTTCCGCACCGGCACGCAAGGCTTCGGAAAAGCTCGGCGCACCCACCGGCAGCACCATGAACTCTTGGAAGTCGACGTTATTATCGGCGTGCGCGCCACCGTTGATGATGTTCATCATCGGCACCGGCAACAGATACGGACCGTTGGGATTGAGGTAACGATACAACGGTTGCTGGTGATCGGCGGCGGCCGCACGGGCACACGCGAGCGAGACCGCCAGAATGGCGTTGGCACCGAGCTTCGATTTATTGTCGGTGCCGTCGAGCGCCAGCATCGTCCGATCAATCGCTGTTTGATCGTCGACGTTCTGCCCGAGCAGCTTGTCGCGGATCGGACCGTTCACATTGGCCACCGCTTGCTTGACGCCTTTGCCGAGATAACGCTTGGCATCGTTGTCGCGCAGCTCGACCGCTTCGTGCTTACCGGTCGACGCGCCGGATGGAACGGCGGCGCGACCGAAAGCACCGGACTTAAGGGTGACGTCGGCTTCGACTGTCGGATTACCGCGCGAGTCGAGAATTTCACGAGCATGAATTTCACTGATGACTGACATGACGCATTTCCTTGTTTTTTTAGGCTTACAGCGACGCTTCGGCAAAGCCACGGCGCTTCACGGCGAGATCGAGCTCTTTCAAGGTCTCGAGCAAGTCGCGCATGCGACCGAGCGGCCAGGCGTTCGGGCCGTCGGAGAGAGCCTCGTTCGGGTTTGGATGGGTCTCCATAAAAATACCGGCAATACCGGCGGCAATCGCCGCCCGCGCCAGGACCGGGACGAATTCGCGCTGACCGCCGCTCTTCGTGCCCTGCCCGCCCGGTAACTGCACCGAGTGCGTGGCATCGAATACCACCGGACAACCGGTCTCGCGCATGATAGCAAGCGCGCGCATGTCGGAAACCAGATTGTTATAGCCGAAAGACGCACCGCGTTCACACACCATGATCCGGTCTTTACCGCCGGCAGCGATCGCTTTATCGACCACATTCTTCATGTCATGCGGTGCCAGAAACTGGCCCTTCTTAATGTTCACCGGCTTGCCGCCGCGGACGACCGCTTGAATGAAATCGGTCTGCCGACAGAGGAACGCCGGCGTTTGCAGCACATCGACCACGGCCGCGACCGGCTCGACCTCGGGAGCGTCATGGATGTCGGTCAGGACCGGCACACCGATGTCACGCTTCACGCGTTCGAGGATGGCGAGACCTTTCTCCATACCAAGACCGCGGAACGACGTATGCGCACTGCGGTTGGCCTTGTCGAACGACGACTTATAGATGAACGGAATGCCGAGCTTGGCGGTGATTTCCTTGAGCTGACCGGCTGTGTCCAAGGCCATCGTCTCGGACTCGATAACGCACGGTCCAGCGATGAGAAAAAACGGCCGATCGAGGCCAACCTCAAAACCGCAAAGCTTCATGGGATCGCTACCTGGGGTTTCGATGCGCGCGCTGCGCGATGCTCTCTGGCCGCCAGGATGTAACCGCTAAATAACGGATGGCCGTCGCGCGGGGTAGAAGTGAATTCCGGATGAAACTGCACGCCGACGAACCACGGATGATCTTTGAGCTCGACGATCTCGACCAGATTACCGTCGACCGAGGTACCGGCAATGACCAATCCTTTCTCTTGCAACAACGCCCGGTGCTGGTTGTTGAATTCGTAGCGGTGCCGATGGCGTTCGTTGATCGATTCTTTGCCGTACAACTCGCGTACGTGCGTGTCGGGCGCGAGCTTACATTCCTGACCGCCGAGACGCATGGTGCCGCCGAGATCGCAACCGACCAAGCGCTTTTCACGCTCGCCCTCGGCCGTGACCCACTCCGACATCATGGCGATTACCGGATACGGCGCTTTCGGATTGAACTCGGTGCTGTGTGCGTTCTTGAGGCCGGCGACGTTGCGCGCGAACTCGATGACCGCCACCTGCATGCCGAGGCAAATGCCGAGATACGGAATGCGCTGCGTGCGCGCGTAGTTGACCGCGCGGATCTTGCCTTCGATGCCGCGCTCGCCGAAACCGCCAGGTACGAGGATCGCATCCATGCCTTCGAGCAACTTCGTACCTTCGGTCTCGATGCGCTCGGAGTCGATGTAATTAATGTTGATCTTGGTGAGCGTGTGAATGCCGGCGTGCCGCAGCGATTCTGACAACGACTTGTAGGCTTCCGTCAGGTTGATGTACTTGCCGACCATGGCGACATTCACCTCGCCGGTCGGATGCTCCTGGGCGTACACCGCCTTGTCCCACTCGCTCAAGTTGGCGCGACGGGCGTTGATGTGCAGCTTCTCGACGACGATTTCGTCGAGGCCCTGCTCGTGCAGCAAGCGCGGGATCTTATAAATGTTGTCGACGTCCGGCGCCGAGATCACCGCCCGCGTTGGCACGTTCGTAAACAACGCGATCTTGCGGCGCTCGTCGTCCGGCAATACTTGATTAGCACGGCACAGCAGCACGTCCGGCTGAATGCCGATCGACAGTAATTCTTTGACGGAATGTTGCGTCGGTTTGGTTTTCAATTCGCCGGCGGCGCCGATGTAAGGCACCAACGTCAAATGCAGGAATACGGCATTGCTCGAACCCTGCTCGATACCCAACTGCCGGATCGCTTCGAGGAACGGCAGTGATTCGATGTCGCCGACCGTGCCACCGATTTCAACCAGGGCCACGTCGGCGTTGCCGGCACCTTCTTCGATGCAATGCTTGATCTCGTCGGTAATGTGCGGAATCACCTGCACCGTTGCACCGAGGTAATCACCGCGCCGCTCCTTGCGAATGACGTTCTCGTAAATCTTGCCAGTAGTGAAATTGTTGCGCTTGTTCATCGTCGTGCGGACGTAGCGCTCGTAATGGCCGAGATCCAAATCGGTTTCAGCGCCGTCTTGGGTGACGAACACTTCGCCATGCTGAAACGG
This sequence comes from Gammaproteobacteria bacterium, assembly GCA_016199745.1. Taxonomy (NCBI): domain Bacteria; kingdom Pseudomonadati; phylum Pseudomonadota; class Gammaproteobacteria; species Gammaproteobacteria bacterium. The sequence goes on along the minus strand of JACQFZ010000042.1, from coordinate 46,252 downwards.
GCTCATCGTGCCCGGATCGACGTTGATATAAGGATCGAGCTTGAGCAGCGTAACCTTCAGGCCACGGGCTTCGAGCAAAGCAGCGAGGGAGGCGGAGGCGATTCCCTTACCGAGGGAAGACACCACGCCGCCAGTGACAAACACGTATTTAGTCATGGGGGAGCCCGTTAGAATCGGCGTCCGCAGTGGACACCGGAACGGAATCGCAAGCTACCAGATGGCACTGGGGCACACAATCAGAAATTGAAGGCATTCTTTGTTTCTCAGACGCAACAACAGCGATTTCAGACAATCTGTTCAAGCACTAACGCGAATCCCGGCTCGCCAGCACGCGCGTTGAACGGCTCGCATATCCAGCGATCACCGATAGCCGCGAGATCATCACCAAGATAAATGAGCGGCAACCGCGCCCGCTCCCACGGCGGCACACCCGCTTCTTGCAACAATTTCCGCAGCTCATGCCGGTGGCCGCGCAACTGACAATGCTCGCCGCCGCGCCGCAACTGCACGCGTACGGTCTTGCCGGCGAGGCAGGCGCGCGCCAGGCCCTCACCGACGGTCGACCGGGCACGTAAATACCAACCGGTGTCGGCAATGGCGAGCGGCTCACTCGGTTGCCACAACGCTTGCCAATCCGCCGGCGGCGCAGATGTCGGCGCCATCAATACCAAACGATCACGATAACGCCGCACTTCGGCACCGCGCCAACACACGATGGCGTGCCGCGTTTCCGGACAATGGCGCACATGTCGCAAAATTTGTTGGAGCACCGGCTCGGACGGCACGTCCAGTTGTTGCGCGCGGATCCAATACCGCAACAAATTCGACTGACGCGCGGCGGAAAGCGATTGCACAGCGCTAATTTTCAACTCGCCGGCGTTGTCGCTGGCGTGATCGAGATCGGCGCATGCCAACTCGTCGAGCAACTCCGCCGCCTCAGCGTGATACCGCGCGGACCGAGCGATACGCTCGACACTCTGCGGCCAACGTTCGGTCAACACCGGCGACAAACGCTGACGCACGAAATTACGCGCGAACCGGGTATCGACGTTGCTCATATCTTCGACCCAGTGTAGCCCATGAGCAGCGGCATACTCGGCCAATGCCGCGCGCCGAAATCCAAGTAGTGGTCGCAGCAAACGACCGCCGGCGAACGCAACACTCACCGGCATGGCGGCGAGCCCGTGGACACCGGCACCGCGCAACAATTGCAACAACACCGTCTCGGCCTGATCGTCTTGATGATGCGCCGTCAGCAAAACAGCGCCCGCCGGTAATCGATCGGCCAACACCGTGTAACGAGCGCGGCGCGCAGCGTCTTCCAGACCGAGCTCGTCGATGCGCTGCACCTGTACCCGATCCGACTGATACGGCACACCCAACGCGGCGCAGACAGCGGCACAGTGGCGCGCCCACGCAATCGACATCGGCTGCAACCCATGATCGACATGCAACGCGTGCACACGCCACGGCGCCTGTGCGCGCCACGCCGCCAACGCATGCAGCAACACATGCGAGTCGAGGCCGCCGCTGTAAGCGACGTACAGAGGCACATCGGGGGTCAGCGCGAGATCGACCGTGAGCACCGCCGCGAGCGCGTCGATGGAAAAACGGCGCTCACTCGATACCGGTGTCTCGCTATTCTTGGAATTCTCCATACTGCATCAGCCTGGCGTAGCGACCATCAAGCAGCTGATCGGGCGCGATCGTCGATAGATCGCGCAGCGTGTCGTGCAACGTCGTCTTCAAGCGGCGGGTCATGTCGTCGATGTCGCGATGCGCGCCGCCGAGCGGCTCCGGCACGATCGTGTCGATTAGCCCGAGCTGTGACAAGCGCTCGGCGGTAATGCCCATCGCTTCGGCCGCCAACGTCGCCTTATCGGCCGCGCGCCACAGAATCGATGCACAACCTTCCGGCGAGATCACTGAGTAAGTCGCGTACTGCAACATCAGCAATCGATCGCAGACGCCGATCGCCAGTGCGCCGCCGGAGCCGCCCTCGCCAATGACGACGCTAATAATCGGTGTCTCCAGCCGCGCCATCTCGTACAAGTTACGCGCGATTGCTTCACTCTGTCCGCGCTCTTCGGCGCCGACGCCCGGATACGCGCCCGGCGTGTCGATGAACGTGATCACCGGCAACCGAAACGTCTCGGCCATGCGCAGCAGACGCAACGCCTTGCGATAACCTTCGGGCCGCGGCATACCGAAGTTGCGCCGCACCTTCTCGCGCGTATCGCGGCCTTTCTGATGACCGATCACGACCACCGGCCGGCCCTCGAGCCGGGCGAGACCGCCGACGATTGCCGGATCATCGGCGTAGCCGCGGTCGCCATGCAGCTCTTCGAAGTCGGTGAACATACGGCCGATGTAATCGAGCGTGTAGGGTCGAAGCGGATGACGCGCGAGCTGCGAGATCTGCCACGGCGTCAACGAGGTAAAAATCGATTCGGTCAGCCGTCGGCTTTTTTGCCGCAGCTTTTTAACCTCCTCGCTGATATTCAAATCTTTGCCGTCGGAGCTTGAAGACAGCGCTTCGATCTTCGCTTCCAGTTCGGCGATGGACTGTTCAAAGTCCAAATAATTATGGTTCATTCTCAGACTCAGGCGCCGTGCTGCGCACGCGCCGTTGAAATTGTTGGTTGGGAGCCCGCATTGTCGCGGCCGCCAGCGGGCGACCTTCAGCGGTACTCGAGACGAACGTTGTTATTACCCGCTAAGCGAGTCAGTCGCTCGAGTACCGCAGCGTTAGGATTGATCCTCCACTCTTCGCCCAAAACGATATCCGCTTCGGCAATGTCACTGCGATAGCGTAACCACACCGGACACGGTCCCTGGCTCGGCGCGAGGATTTCTTTCAGCTCATCCATAAAACCATTTGCCGCCTTGGCGGCATCGACGTGGATAACGAGTCGAGAACCAAAAGCGGCGCGCGCCTGGTCGATATTATAGATCTTCTCCGCGGACATTTTGAATCCGCCGGTGTACTCGTCGACCGAGACATGCCCCTCAACCACCAACAGCGTGTCCTTGACCAGCAACGCACGATACCGCTCGAATAGCTCGGAGAAAACCGCCAGCTCCAGGCGCCCTGTGCGATCGTCCAGGGTAATAAAGGCCATACGGTCGCCGCGCTTCGTTTGCATGGCACGCATGGCGACGACCAGGCCGGCGACGACCACCGCCCGGTCCGCGGTCGGTTTGAGCTCGGCGATGGTGGCGCTGGTGAAGTGTTTCAGCTCGTCGCTGTAGCGGGCGATCGGGTGGCCGGTCAAGTACAGCCCGAGCGTTTCCTTCTCGCCGTCGAGGCGCTGCTCTTCGGTCCATTCCGGCACGACCTCATAGGTCGGCGATTCAAGCGGCGGCGCATCGCCGCCGAAAATGTCGACCTGCCCGGCCTCGCGATTACGGCCGTGTTGGTCGGCTTCGGCCAACGCCTTGGTCAACGACGCTATTAACGCGGCGCGGTGGGTACCAAGGCCGTCGAGCGCGCCGGCATTGATCAGCGATTCGAGCACACGCCGATTCACCTTGCGCGAGTCGATGCGCTGACAAAAATCGAATAGATCGCGGAACGGACCGTTGCTATTGCGCACGTGCAGGATCGAATCGATGGCCGATTCACCAAGACCTTTGATCGCCCCAAGGCCGTAGAGCACGGTCTTGTCGTCGATCGGCACGAACTCGAATTCGCAGCGATTGATATCGGGCGGCAACACCTTCAACTTCATGTCGCGGCACTCGGCCGTCATGGTCACAACTTTGTCGGTCTTGTCCATATCGGACGACAACACCGCCGCCATGAATGCCGCCGGGTAATGCGCCTTGAGCCACGCCGTTTGATAGGCGATCAACGCATACGCCGCCGAGTGCGAGCGGTTGAAACCGTAGCCGGCGAACTTCTCGATCAAATCGAAAATTTCGGCGGCGAGCTTCGGATCGACGCCGCGATCACGGGCGCCGTCGACGAAGCTCTCGCGCTGCATCGCCATCTCTTCCGGCTTCTTCTTGCCCATGGCGCGCCGCAACAGGTCGGCGCCGCCAAGCGAGTAGCCCGACAGCACCTGCGCGATCTGCATTACCTGTTCTTGATACAGAATGACACCGTAGGTCGGCTTCAGGATCGGCTCGAGACTCGGGTGCGGATATTTGACAGCGACACGCTTGTGCTTGCGATTGATGTAATCGTCGACCATACCCGACTGCAACGGACCGGGGCGGAACAGCGCCACCAACGCCACGATCTCTTCGAACTGATCCGGCTTCAGCCGGTTGATCAGGTCCTTCATGCCGCGCGATTCGAGCTGGAACGTCGCCGTCGTCTTACACGACTTCAACAACGCGTAGGTCGCCGGATCATCAATCGGCAACTGATCTATTACGACCGGCGCCTCGCCAATCTTGGCGCGCTCGCGGTTGATCAGCTTTACCGCTTTATCGATGATCGTCAGCGTGCGCAAGCCCAAAAAGTCGAACTTCACCAGCCCGAGCTTCTCGAGGTCTTCCATGTCGAACTGCGTGACCGCTTCGTGTCCACCCTGCTCACAGTAGAGCGGCATGAAATCGGTCAGCGGGCTCGGCGCGATAACGACACCACCGGCATGCTTGCCGGCGTTACGCGCGAGGCCTTCGAGCATGCGCGCGGTGTCGAGCAGCGACTGCACGTCTTCTTCTTTGTCGTAACGCTCTTTTAGCAGCGGCTCGACTTCGAGCGCACGATCGAGCGTCATGCCGATCTCGAACGGAATCAGTTTCGCCAACTTGTCGCAGAATCCATACGACTGGCTGAGCACGCGGCCGACGTCGCGTACAACCGCGCGCGCCGCCATCGTGCCGTGGGTAATAATTTGCGCGACTTTATCGGCGCCGTAGCGTTGTTTGACGTACTCGATCACCTCGTCGCGCCGCTCCACGCAGAAGTCGATGTCGAAGTCCGGCAACGACACGCGTTCCGGATTCAGGAAGCGCTCGAACAGCAGCTCGTACTGGATCGGATCAAGCTCGGTGATGCCGATGGCGTACGCCACCAACGAGCCGGCGCCGGAACCGCGGCCGGGACCGACGGGAATGCCGTTACTTTTCGCCCATTGAATAAAGTCGGCGACGATCAAGAAGTAACCGGCGAAGCCCATTTTCGCGATCACGCCGATCTCGAGATCTAGCCGTTCTTGATAGCTCGATAATTTCGCCGCGCGTTCGGCGTCGGCCATGCTCGCCATGCGCTGCGCCAACCCTTCATAACTATTGCGGCGCAACACATCGTTGACGTCTTCACCGCCGCTGCTGCCGGCGGCTTCGAACTTCGGCAGGTAATACTTACCGAACTCCAGGCGGTAGTTGCAGCGGCGGGCGATTTCGACGGTGTTCGCCAGCGCTTCCGGCACATCGGCGAACAACTGCTGCATTTCCGCCGCCGATTTGAAATATTGATTGGGCGTAAACCGCCGCGGCCGGCGGCTGTCCGACAGCACCCGCCCCTCTTGAATGCAGACACGGACTTCGTGCGCCTCGAACTCTTCACGCTTCAGAAACATCACTGGATTGGTCGCCACCACCGGCAATCCGGCGTCAGCGGCGAAGGCAACGGCGGCGTGGTTGTATTCTTCTTGGCGCGACTGTGCGGTACGCTGCAGCTCAATGTAAAAACGATTCGGGAACCAGCGCTGATACGCGACCGCCAAGTCACCGACGGTAGCGCGATTCGCGCCGAGCAAGGCAATGCCGAGTTCGCCCTCGTGCGCGCCGGAGAGCGCGATCAATCCGTCGGTCGCATCGTCCAGCCATTCGCGGGCGACGCAGGCGCGGCCGGTTTGTTGGCCTTCGCGGTAGCTGCGGGTGATTAATCGGGATAAGTTGCGATAGCCGTCGAGGTTCTGGCACAGCAAGGTCAGCCGATGCGGCTTGTGCGGATCGGTATGCGTGAGCCAAAGATCGGCGCCGATGATCGGCTTTACGCCGGCGGCGACCGCGTCTTGATAAAACTTGGCGGCACCGAAAACATTGGCGAGATCGGTCAGCGCGACCGCAGGCATGCCTGCCGTAGCCGCGGCAGCAGCAAGATCCGGTGTGCGGACAATGCCGTCGGCTAAGGAAAACTCGGAATGAACACGCAAATGAACAAACGGTGAGGTCACTTGGCTATTTCACCCCAAAAGCGTTGTGGTCCGCAATGCAAAATCGTCTACCGGTCGGCACCGCACATCGCCGCACTCTATACTGGCGAGGTTGCGAGTAAAAATAAATGCGACGACTAATACGACTCTTCCTACTTATTACCACGGCACTACCTATCGCCGCGCACGCGCGCGACACCGATCCGCTGCCGATGTACAACCAAACACCGTTCGCGCAAATTTTCGGCTTACCCGCGCTCGGCGCCGCGCGTGTCTTAGCCCGCGACAAGCGCACCGCCGGCGTTGGCTACGAGGTCGCCAACTATTTCGTGCACGAGCAACGTGGTAACGAACAACTCATTATCGACGGTGAGACCCATCGCACGAACGTCAACTTTTCCATTGGTACCGCCTATGGCGAATTCGGCATCGAGATTCCGCACTTATCGCACAGCGGCGGCTCGCTCGATAGCTTCATCGAGTCGTGGCATGACACCTTCAACCAAAAGCAAGGTGGGCGCCCCCAGGTCGAGGACAATCAACTGATCTACAGCTATCGTCGTGACGGCGTCGACCTGCTGAATTTCCGCAACGCAACCGACGGCGTCGGCGATGTGCGCTTAACCGGCGCCTGGGCGCTAGCCAGTGGCGGCAGTGTCGATGTCGCGCTGCATACTAGCCTCAAGCTACCCACCGGCAATGCCGACAAGTTGCTCGGCAGCGGCGCCGCTGATGCGGCCATCTGGTTCGCCGCTGGCTGCGGCGTCTGCACCGGCCGTTGGAGCGGCCATGCGAACGGCGGCCTACTTTGGCTTGGCGACGGTGAAGTTTTGTCGTCGTTGCAGCGCCGGGTTGTCGCCTTTTTGGGTACCGGTGTTGGCTTGACTGTATGGGAGCCCGTCACCTTTAAAGCCGCGCTGTATGCCCATACCCCGTTTTACGACGACACGGAAATGCGGCCCTTGGGTCTATCGACCGTACAGCTGATCTTTGGCGGCTCTTGGACCGCGTCTAAGGATGTAACGGTGGATCTCGGTTTTTCGGAAGATATACGGGTCTATACCGCGCCGGACATTAGCATCTTACTCAACATGCGTGCCGGCTTTTGAGCGGGCAAAGTGACCCTTCTTTAAGCCCGTTTACTGTGCAGGTTTTGTCGCCTTATCAGCTAGGCGCCACTCCGGATCGCAACTATCCTCACGGACGGTAGCGATGACCAGATAAGACGGAAAAAGTGAAAAGTATTCTGTAAGGGTTTTCAAAGGGATGCGTAGTATACTTCCGACCATGGATTTATCGGCTCAACCCATGTCGCCAACGTCTGATGCTGCTGTGCCGCATTTTCTCGAGCAGCTGGAGCATTGGCTTGCTCGGCGCTGGGTAATCGTCACACTCAATATCCTGCTGCTCGCGTTGCTAGCGTATAGCGCCGCGCAATGGACCTGGCGCCTATTGGCCCCGCCGATGGCAACACCCGCCGAGTCGTTGGCAACGGCAAATGACATCACCGCCGACTACGATCTCACCGCTCTGTTATCCACTAATATCTTTGGTCAGGCAGCGCCTGTGAACAACGGCAAGGTGTCGCTGGAGAACATTCCGTTGAGCAGCTTGAACCTCGTCTTAAGCGGCGTTCTCGCGACACCGAACGGCAGCGTTGCCCTCATTAGCGCCGATGGCGGACCGGAAACCCCGTTTGCAGTCGGCCAAGACATTATTCCCGGCGCAACGCTATATGCGGTCTATTCCGACCGCGTGCTGATTCAACGCGGCGCCAGGACCGAAAGCCTGATGCTTAAGGATATTGGACCGGCGTTAGCCGACGGCTCGATCGTCGCCGCCGGCCCATCGAACGCCGACAACGCCGTGCAACGTATCGACCAGCGAAACTTTACGGTCGATCGTCAGTCGATGAATCAACAAATGCAAAAACCTGAATTCCTCAGCCAAGCGCTGATGGTGCCGCATGCGAGCGGCGGGTTCCTGGTACGGGAGATTCAACCGGGCAGTATGTACGAAAAACTAGGCTTGCGTGTAGGCGATGTCATCAACACGGTCAACGGGCAACCGGTGAACACGGTCGAAGACGTCATGAAGCTTTACCAACAACTCGGCAGCAGCGGCGGTGCCGCACAGGTGAGCCTGCAGATACGCCGAGGTGGTAGAACGGAAACGCTTCAATACAACCTTCAATAACTAAGAGCGTACATTTTTAATATAACAATGATCAGATTCAGGCACGCTGGATGGCGCCGCGCGTTCTTCGCGTCAGCGCTGGTAGTTTCAAGTCTTGTTCAAGCGGAATCGCAAGACGGCGAAATCGTTGATGAAGCACCATCAATGGCACCGCCTCCGTCCGTGCCTGCGCCACCGCCGGTCAATAACCGCAGCGCGACACCATCGGCACAACCCGGTGCGCAACCTGGGGCACCGGCCGGCACGGTACCGATAAACGGCAATCAGATCTTGCTGAACTTTCAGGGGGCCGACATCCAGGCAGTGGTGAAAGCGGTCTCGCAGATGACGGGGCGCAACTTCCTACTCGATCCGCGGGTGAAGGGTCAGATCACCATCATCTCCGCCAAGCCGGTATCACGGTCGTCGGCTTACCAAATTTTTCTGTCAGCGCTAAAAGCGCAAGGCTTTACCGCGGTCGAAGGTTCGGGGCTGGTGAAGATTATTCCGACCGGCGAAGCCAAGATGAGCGCCGACGTCTTCAAAGATGCGCCGAAAGGCGGCGAACAAATCACGACGCACGTAGCGGTATTGCAGAACGTCTCGGCCACGCAAATGGTGCCACTGCTACGGCCGCTGATGGCGCCGACCAGTCAGCTTTCCGCTTATGAAGGCGCCAATGCGCTCATCCTCACCGATTACGCCGACAACATTCGGCGCATGCTGAAAATCATCGAGCGCATCGATCAACCGACGTCGAGCGATGTCACGGTCGTGCCGGTACAACATGCGTCAGCGCTCGACCTCGCCGACTTGATCGCACGTTTGGCGGCGGCGCCCGGCGCCAACATCCCCGGCCAACCGGGCATGCCGGGTGGCGGTGGTGGCGATCGCTTCACCATCATCCCCGACCTGCGCACCAACAGCTTGCTGATTCGCACCGACAATCCGGGGCGGCTGGAACAGCTGCGTACGCTGATCACCAAGCTCGATGTGCCGGCGACGACCGGCGGGCAAACGCGCGTGATCTATCTGCGCAATGCCGAAGCAATCAAGCTCGTTGAAGTCCTACGCGGCTTGCTCGCCGGCGAGGCGCGCTCGCAACAAGCTGCGGCTACCGCCGTGGCCGCCACGCCCGGCGTCGGCGTCGCGCGTCCGGCGAATCGCACCGCCGAGTCGTCGTTGATTCAAGCGGATGAGTCGACCAATGCACTCATCATCAATGCCTCCGACGCGGTTTATAACAATTTGCGCGCTGTTATCGAAAAGCTCGACGTGCGCCGCGCACAAGTGCTGGTCGAAGCGTTGGTCGCCGAGGTGAAAAACACGAACTCATCCGAGCTCGGCATTCAGTGGGCCAGCGGCGGTAAAGCCGGTGAAGGTGCCGTCGTCGGCGCGACCAACTACACGAATGGAGCCAGTCTTTTCGGCACTGTCATCGACCCCAAGTCCTCGCTCGGCAGCGCCGCGGGTTTCACGCTCGCTTTCCTCGGGAAAAAGATCACGCTTGCCGATGGCACCGAAATCCGGTCGCTCGGCGCCCTCGCCCGCGCGCTCGAAACCCGCAGCCTGGCCAACGTCCTATCAACGCCGCACTTGATGACGTTGGACAACGCTGAAGCCACCATCACCGTCGGCGACAATGTGCCCTTCATCACCGGCTCGACCACGTCGACCACCGGTGGCACGACCAATCCGTTCCAAACGGTCGAGCGTAAAGACGTCGGTATCAAGCTCAAGATCAAACCGCAAATTTCCGAAGGCGGCGGCGTCAGAATGGATATCGCGCAAGAGATTTCCGCCGTTACCGCCACCGGCAGATCGGTCGGCGCGGCCGATCTCATCGTCAGCGTGCGCAAGGTGGAAACGAAGGTGCTGGTCGATGACGGCAATACCGTTGTCCTCGGTGGCCTACTCGAAGAAAAATCGAACGACGCGCGCCAGGAAGTGCCGCTATTGGGACGTATTCCACTCCTTGGCGCACTCTTCCGGTCGAAGACCACCGACAAAACCAAAACCAATTTAATGGTGTTCCTGCGACCCAGCATTATTCGCACCGCTGAAGACGGTTATCGCCTGACGACCGACCGATACAACGCCATCCGCGCGCAGAGCGACAAGAACAACAACGGACCGGCCGAGTTGCTCGATCGTTTCGAACCGACACGACCAAAACCGCCGGAAGAAAAGAAACCGGAAGAAAAGGACGAAAAGAAGGACGACGTGCCGAACACATCGTCCTTGCCGAAAAAAGAGCAAGACGTGCCGCAAAGTACCGCACCGTCGAATTAAGCCCATGCAAACCCAGGCTGAATCGCCAACGCTCGATCCGCAATGGACGGATCGACTGCCTTATCACTTCGCTAAACGCCACGGTGTCATCGCCGCGCGCCAAGTCGATGCTGGCCTTGAAGTATGGGTGCGACCGGGCGTGTCGAGCTCGGTGTTAGCCGAGTTGCAACGCGCCCTCGGCCAGCCGATCCATCTGCTGGAGTTGAGCCCCGAAGCCTTCGACCTGGCGCTCAACCGCGCCTACGAGCGCGGCACGCATCATGCGATGGAGATCGTCGACGGTCTCGACACCGATCCCAATCTGTCCGACATCACCCTTCCGAAAGTCGCTGACCTGCTCGAGAGCGAGGACGACGCGCCGATCGTGCGCCTCATCAACGCATTGCTGTCGCAGGCCGTGCGCGAAGGTGCGTCCGATATTCACATCGAGCCGTTCGAATCGCGCTCGGTCGTGCGTTACCGTATCGACGGCGTGTTGCGCGATGTCATCGAACCGCCGCAAGCGGCACATGGCCTGGTCGTGTCGCGCGTGAAGATCATGGCCAAGCTCGACATCGCCGAAAAGCGTATGCCGCAGGACGGTCGCATTACCTTGCGTCTTGCCGGTCGACCGGTAGACGTACGCGTATCGACGCTGCCGACGGCGCACGGCGAGCGCGTGGTCATGCGCTTGCTCGATAAACAAGCGGGCAAACTGACACTCACCGCCATCGGCATGCCGGCCGAGACCTTGAACATTTTGGATGGCCTGATCCACCAACCGCATGGCATCTTGCTCGTCACCGGCCCGACCGGTTCCGGTAAGACGACGACGCTGTACGCCGGGCTGTCGCAACTCGACACGACGACGCACAACATCATGACGGTGGAAGATCCGATCGAGTACGACCTCGACGGCATCGGTCAGACGCAAGTTAATATGAAGATCGAGCTGTCATTCGCGCGCGCGTTGCGCGCGATCCTGCGGCAAGATCCAGACATCATCATGATCGGCGAAATTCGCGATCTCGAAACCGCGCAGATTGCAGTGCAAGCGTCGCTCACCGGCCACTTAGTGCTGGCGACGTTGCATACGAACGATGCTGCCGGTGCAGTCACGCGCCTGGTCGACATGGGTATCGAACCGTTCTTGGTCGCATCGAGCTTGATCGGCGTACTGGCGCAACGATTGGTGCGCAAGCTCTGCCCGCAATGCAAACGCGAGCACATTCCTGATGCCGCCGAACGCCAGTTACTACAAGTGAATGACGCCGCTAAAAACGTGCGCATCTACCTGCCCGTCGGTTGCCCGGCCTGCTCCAATAGCGGCTATCAGGGCCGTACTGGTGTGTTCGAGCTCCTCACGGTCGACGACGCCATGCGTTCCCTGGTCCACGATGGCGCCTCAGAAGAACGTATCCGCGAGAACGCGCGTGCGCGCGGCTTACGCTCGATTCGTGAAGACGGTTTGCGTTGGGTGCTCGCTGGCGAAACCAGTCTTGACGAAGTATTGCGTGTGTCGCGCGAGTAAGCGTCGCTCCGAGCAGGACGATGCAATTAAAAAAATATAGCGCTGGCGATGCGCTCCGATTGACTCCCCCTCTCCCCACCCCTTTCTCGCGCGGAGAGTGGGACCGGGCGAATAAAGGAGTCATGTAGATTGGCTGGCTTCGAATACCAAGCATTAGATTCCCATGGCCGCGCTGTGCGCGGCGTCATCGACGGCGATGCCGAACGGCAGGTCCGTGGGTTGCTGCGCGAACGCGGTTTAACGCCGCTGTCGGTCGCTGCCATCCGCGATCAACCAAACACCACCGCCAGTGGTACACGCACGCGCTCGTTCTCGCGCCGCGGCATTTCCGGCAGCGAGCTCGCCCTACTCACCCGGCAGTTCGCCACCTTGGTGCGCGCCGGTATGACGTTGGAAGAATGCTTGAACGCGCTCATCGAACAGTCAGAGAAAGCGCGCACGCGTAACGTACTGGCCGGTGTCCGCGGCCGTATGCTCGAAGGCCAATCGCTCGCCCGCAGCATGGGTGCATTCCCACAGGCGTTCCCCGATATCTATCGCGTGATGGTCGACGCCGGCGAACAATCGGGCAAGTTGGTCGAAGTCCTCGAACGACTGGCGGATTACACCGAAAACCGCCAGGCATTACGGCAAAAAGTGATGCTGGCGTTTATTTATCCGGTCATTCTTGTCTTTGTCGCGATTTCCGTCGTTTCGCTGTTGCTGGTCTACGTAGTACCGCAAGTGACACGCGTATTCCAAAACACCGGTCAAGTATTACCCCTCGCCACCCGCTTGCTAATCAGCGTCAGCGACGGTGTGCGCGCCGGTGGATCGTTTATTCTGTTGGGCGTTATCGGCAGCGTGATCGCTTTTGTCCTCGCCTTGCGTAATCCGGTGCTCAAGGAACGCTGGCATCTGGCGATGTTAAAGCTGCCGGTCGTCGGCCGCATGGCGCGCGGCATTAACGCCGCCCGGTTCGCCGATACGCTTGGCATCCTTACGGCCAGCGGCATTCCCCTGCTGCAAGCCCTGCAATCGGCGGTGCCGGTGGTTAATAACCTGCCGATGCGCCGCGGTGTCGAAGACGCGCTCAAACAAGTGCGCGAAGGCGGCAGCCTGTCGCGTGCGCTCGCTAAGAGCAAACTATTCCCACCGCTCGTGGTCCATTTAGTCGCGAGTGGCGAAACCAGCGGCAGGCTCGACGTCATGCTGCAACGCGCCGCCGAGGCCCAAGCGCGCGAGCTCGAGAACTGGGTGAAAGCGCTGACCGCATTGCTCGAGCCGGTGATGATTTTGGTAATGGGTGGGCTCGTGCTGTTTATCGTTATTGCTATTCTGTTGCCGATTTTCGAAATGAATCAGTTAGTCAAATGAGGTTTGTCATGTCACCCACAAAAACGATTCGCCGTACACGCGCTCGCGGTTTTACCCTGATCGAGATCCTCGTGGTGTTAGTCATCCTCGGTATTCTCGTCGGCCTGCTGGCGCCACGCGTCATGGACCGGCCCGATCAGGCGCGCGTGGTAGCGGCAAAGAACAACGTCAACGTCGTTATCAATGCGCTCAAGATGTATCGCCTCGATAACGGCGGTTATCCGACCAGCGAACAGGGTTTGACGGCGCTGGTACGCCGTCCCGAGACCGGCGACGTTCCGCGCAACTGGAAGAGCGGCGGCTATCTCGACAACGCCGCGCAGCTGAAGGATCCCTGGAACAATGATTACCTTTACGAGAACGTCGGCGGGTCGATCCAAGTGATCAGTCTTGGTGCCGACGGTCAACCGGGCGGCGAAGGTTACAACGCCGACGTCAGCTCCGAGAACGCGCAGTAGCGCGATTCCGGTCTGACACCTCATCTCGGGAGAGCGGCCGCGGTGACTAACCCATTGTGCCGAACAGCTAGCGTAAACGCTCGGCTCCCAGCCCGAACGGCATTGGCCGCGCGCGGGTTTACGTTAATAGAAATCGCCGTTGTGCTGCTGTTGATGGTGATCGTGCTTGGCTTTGTCGGTGTCCGGCTCGAGCGTGACGACAACGATATGGTGCACGACGAAGCCAGCCGCTTGGTGTTGGCATTGCAGGGCGCTCAACAGCAAGCGATCCTCGAGGGTCGCTTATATGCGTTCGAGCTGCGGCGCGATGGCTATGGATTTCTGCAATTCGATGCCGACGGCAAGCCGGCGAAGATCGGGTCTGCCGATCCGCTCGGTCCCCATGCGCTGTCATATCACATAACACTCAACCCGATTAAATCCGCTACCAGCGACGCAAAAAAACGCACCGATATCGTTTATTTCGATCCTAGCGGCGCACTCGATCCATTTACCTTCGTGCTCGAGCTCCATGACAGCGTTTGGTACGTCCAAGGGCAAAACGATGGCCAGATACGGGCATCCCGGTCCATTGAACCCGCCGCGGCATAACAACGCACTCAAAAAGTCCGGCACCGGACTTTTTCGAGGAGCGACAACAACGGCTGGCTTTACGCTGATCGAGGTGCTCGTCGCCCTCGCCGTGCTCGCCATTGCCATGGCCGCCGCATTAAGTAGCGTGGGTCAATCCATTAGCCTCAGCATCAGCATGCGCGAGCGCACCGTTGCGCTGTGGGTCGCGGAAGAACGGGCGGCACACCATCAGCTGGAATCATCCGTCTGGCCCGGCCTCGGCACAACCGACGGCACGCTCGACCTCGCCGGGCAAAAATGGCGTTGGCATGAACGCGTGTACGGCACCGAAACCGCCGATCTACGGCTGGTGGATATCGAAGTGCGAACCGTCGACTCCGAGCATGTGCTGGCGCAACTTACAGCCGCCTTACCCAAGCCATGAAGCGCGCACACGGGTTCACGCTGCTGGAAGTAATAATCGCGATTGCCGTGTTCGCCATTTTCTCGGCGATGGCTTACGGCGGCTTGATGCGACTACTCGAGAACCGCGATCGAGTCGACGCCGAACGCGCATTCTGGCGCGAGATCTCGCTTTGCTTCGTGCGCATTCGCCAAGATGTTTCGTTGGTGCGCAATCGCCCGATCCGCGACACGAATAACGAAGAGCTCAAACCCTTTCTCGGCCACGCACCCGATCCGCGCGCCTTGGCAGCGCCGGACATGGAGTTCACGCGCGGCGGCCTGCTGGTGCTATCGGACACAACCGGCGATCTCCAGCGCGTCGGGTACCGCCTGCAAGAAGGAAGACTGATGCGTCTGACGTGGCCGGTGGTCGACCGCGCACCGCTGACAAAAGCGGACGCGACACCGGTACTACAGAACGTCGAGGAATTCGCAGTGCGCTTCCTGGACGAGGGCTCGACCTACTCCGATTGGCCGCCGCCGCCACAAACCACCACCGGCAATAACACCCCCTCCGACTTTCCCGACGGAGTGGAGGTGACTGTAGTCATCAAAGACCACGGCAAATTCACGCGCACGTTCGTCGTCGGAGCCCAAAATTGAGCGCCTACCGCCAGCGCCAACAGGGCATCGCGTTGGTAACGGCGTTGCTGATCGTTGCCATCATCGCCGCTGTGGCGACATCCGTCGGCCTCGGTCAGCAAGTTTGGTTGCGGCAAACCGAGAATCTCACTCAACTAACGCAAGCAGAAGCATTCCGTCGCGGTATGCAAGCGGCGGCCGGCGTCATGTTGAAGAAAGACGGCAAAGACGCCCCGCAAACCGACAATCTGACCGAAGACTGGGCGAAAGCGACGTTGGCTGTTAGCGGCGGCGTTGCCAAGATCAGCGACGCTCAGGCGCGCTTTAACCTTAATAATGTCGTTGACGATAAAACCCGGCAGGTCAATAAAGAGGAAGCGGCGGTCTTTCGCAATCTGCTTACCGCCGACGGTCTAGATCCGGCGCTGACCGAAGCATTGATCGACTGGATAGATCCGAACCCGGATTTGTCCGCCGGCGGCGCCGAAGATCTCGAATATCAAAACGAGAACCCGCCACGCCGCGCCGCCAATCGACCGCTGACGAGCGCCAGTGAATTGCGCATGATCAAAGGCTTCAATAAAGACAAAGAAGCGCTCAACCGGTTGTTGCAACATGTCATCGCGCTGCCGAAAAAGACGCCGGTCAACGTCAATACCGCGTCACGCGAGGTCATCGCCGCACTCGCCAATATACCGGTGCCGCAGGCTGAGCAAATCGTGCAATTAGCGAAAACCCAGCCTTTCAAAAATAAAGGCGAGTTGGACGCCCTTTTAAAATTAGCGCCCGATGCAAAAACCGCTGCCTATGATGTAACGACCAGCTATTTTATAGTGACGGTCAAGGTGAGCATCGGGAACATGAAACAAACCACCGAAAGCCTGATCGAACGCACTACCGGCGGTAGCAGCAGCACAAAAGTTTTGTGGTACCGCCAACCACCGCTTGAGATTCCCGATGAAGATAAAGATAAAGACAAAACTTAAAGAGGGACTGTCGCGACTCAACGCGCCGAACGTCGGTCCGCGGCGTATCGCCTTGCATTTGCCGCGCGGTTGGCCGGAAACCGACGCATCGGTTTATTGGCACGCACCGACCCGCGATGCGAGTGAGCGCAGCGGCCGCGCCGCCGATCTAACGCAGCTGCCTAATTTCGTACGGGCTGCGCCGGTGCATATCTGGACGCCGGCAGCAGAAACATTGCTGACGCGGGCAACGATCCCAACGAAGGCGCGCGGGCGCATTCTGCAAGCGTTGCCGTACGCGTTGGAAGAGCAACTGCTCGACGAACCCGATCAACTTCATTTCTCTTATGTCCGCGAGGCCGACGGCACGTTGGCGGTTGCCGTGACGCGACGCGCGCGCTTAACGCTTTGGCTCGATACATTACATAGTGCTGGCATACGACCCGTCAGCCTTTGCCCAGGACACCTAGCATTGCCGCTGCAATCGCACGCTTGGTCGGTGGCGTTCGTCGGCACTGAATTATGGGTACGAACCGGCGCCTTCGCCGGCTTTACCGTCCTCGCCGTGCGCGACACACCGACGCCGTTACTGGTGGCAGCGATCAAAGAGGCGGTCGCGCAAGAACGCGCGCCGCAAAGCCTTATGATCTACGGCGCACCGGCGACGCTCGACGTCGAGGCCTGGAGCAACACCCTTGGGCTGCCGGTTGGTGTGGACGGTTACGATTATTGGCCGGCGGCCACTGTACCGGCACTCAACCTGATGCAGGCCGAGTTCTCGCCCGGCGGCAGTCATTTGCAGCAAGTCGTGCAGCCGTTACGGCCGGCGATCATCATGCTGTGTCTTTGGCTGATTGGCATGTTGACCGTCGATGTCATCGAATGGGTACGGTTGCGGCAAGCGCATAGCGCCATCACCGCCGAGATGCGCGATATTCTGCAGCGCAGCTTTCCTGAGGCAAAGGCAGCTATCGACCCAGCTGCAACCATGCAAAAACATATCGATGCACTGCAAGCGCGTAGTGGCGGCCCCGCCGATTTGTTGCCGCTGCTCGCGCGCGTAGCACCGACGCTGCAAGCCGCGCAAGGAACCGCCAAGCTGCAAGGCATTCGCTACGGCGAGCGCAGCCTGACGCTCGACATCACGCTCCCCAAATATGAAGCGCTCGATGCCATGAAAAATACGCTGAAAGCCGCCAGCCTCGAAGTCGAAGTGCTGACAGCCAACAGCCGCGGCAGCGAAGTCGAAGGGCGATTACGTATCCAACCGGCCGGCGCCAGGTTGAAACCGAGGCAACGGACATGAAGGCTCAACTCGATCAAATCAGCAATTATTGGCGCGGCTTAAGCGCACGCGAACGTTTGCTCGTCGGTATCGGCGGCGGCGTCGCGGTGATTCTATTGTTCTACGTACTGCTGTTGGCACCGTTACAAAAAGACTTGAACCGACTACGGGTCGAAGTCCCGCGCGCGCAAGAACAGTTAACGTGGATGCGCACGCAGGCGAACCGCATTCAACAGTTGCGAGCGGCGACACCCGCCGCCGTACCGGGTGGCAGTTTATTGAGCTTCGTCGAGCAATCGGCACAGTCCTACGGCGTACAGCAAAATATGAAGCGCATGGAGCCGCAGGGAGCGAACGCCGTCAGCGTCGCCCTCGACGGCGTTACTTTCAATAATCTGCTGAGTTGGTTGTCGCATCTACACAAGCAAGGCGGTGTGCGCGTCGACAACGGCAGCCTTGAACCGCAGTCGGCACCCGGCGTCGTCAACGCCCGACTCGTACTGCGCGTCGCCAATCCATGAGCGACAGTCGCCGGCTCGCCGGCGTGGCGGGCTATGTCGTGCTCGCCGTCATTTGTTATTTACTATTTTTGGTGGTTACGTTGCCGGCGACGTTACTAGCTACCGTCGCCCAACGTTTCAGTGACGGCGTGGTCACGCTCAATGGCGCCAGCGGCACCATCTGGCACGGCGAAGGCGAGATCTACGCTGGCACGCCGGCCGCGAGCGTGCAGCATCTGGGCAGGCTCCATTGGCACATCAATCCGCTGCGGTTGTTCATCGGTCAGGCCGAGCTGTCCTTGAAGCTGGACGGCGCCGCCATGCGTGGCGAGGCACAATTACGTCTCGCCCGCAAAGCGTGGGCGGTACGCGAGCTCAAAGCGACCTTGCCGGTACACCTCGCCGCGCTACTTTATGCACCTGCCTCGTTCTTCGAGCCGACCGGCACCATCGAGCTGCAATCGAACAGTCTCGACCTCAACGCCACTGGACTAACAGGCCAAGCCGAAGCTGTCTGGCGCGGGGCCGGCGGCCGTTTCGTCGGCCCCGCGGGCCTCGGTGACTATCGTTTGCATATCAATGGCGCCGGCGAAAACGCCGCCATTCAGTTGAGTACCGAACGGGGCGATCTACAACTCAGTGGTCAAGGTCAATGGCACGTCACCGGCGACGGCGAAATTCGTTTTACCGGTAGCGCGACACCCGCCAGCGATAGCGGCGCGAAGCTCGAACCGGCGCTGCGCGTACTCGGACGCGATCTCGGTGGTGGTCGACGTGAGCTGCGCTTTAATAGTCGATTGCCGTTGGTGAAGCAGTTGGGGCTTTGAATAGGAATCGCCCTCTTACGAGGGCGATGATGGTCGAGGTAATAAATTCTAATCAGCGGGATGCTCCGCCCCGCAACCCAGGGTTACTTTCTCTTGCTTGTGCAAGAGAAAGTAACCAAAGAGAAGCACCCCCCGGGGTGGCGCAAAACCTTCCTGCGCTTCTCACTTTTGGCTCACTAACTATGTCTGGCACAGTACATCCCTGTACTGAGCCAGACCGCGCGCCTCCTGCGCGCGTCGAGGCCAAAAGCTCCGATGCTCGGAATGCGCCACACGGGGATTAACAGCAACAACAACTGCAAAAACCCATATCACACACCCCCCACCCTAACCCTCCCCCGCTAGAGCGGGGGAGGGTTAGGGTGGCTGTTGTAGGGTGGGCAACGCTTTTTTGCCCACGCGGATTCTAATAACGGGTGGGCAGCAATGCTGCCCACCCGACATTTATCCCCTCCCCTGCGCAGCGGGGGAGGATTAGGGTGAGGGCGGTTGTTGTTGTGGTTGCCGTTGTCGTTGTCGTTGCGGTTGCCGTTAATCCCCCTGTGGCGCATGCCCGAGCCTCGCAGGGTTTAGGCAGAAGCCCGAAGGGGAACCGGCAGGAGCCGGTTCCTCTCGCTCACGCCAGGGATGGCGTGTGCGAGTGCGCCGGCCTAATCCCGAGAAGCGCAGTGGCATGTCTGCGCCACCGGGGGGGGTACTTTCTTTTGGTTACTTTTCTTTGCACAAGCAAAGAAAAGTAACCCTGGGTTGCGGGGCGGAGCATCCCGCTGTTTACATTTATTACCTCGACCAGCATCGCCCTCGTAAGAGGGCGATTCAACTACCCCCCAACCGTACCGCCAAAATCCGCACCACCGCCTCCGCCGCCCGCACATCCGCATTCTGCTTGAGCGATGCATGCATCTCCGCTAACGCGATCTGTACTGACTGCGCTTGCTCCGGATGTTCTAAATATTGTTCGATGGCGCGTCCCAGTTTCTCCGGTACCGCATCACTTTGTATCAGCTCGGGCACAAGCTGTCGGCCAGCAAGGAGATTCGGCAACGCATAGTGGCGCACGCGCACAAAAAGGCGCGCGAATCCATACGTCAGCGCCGACACCCGATACGTCACTACCATCGGTTTCCTGAGCAACGCCGCTTCCAGCGTCGACGTGCCGGATTTTGCCAGCACCACGTCGCTCGCTGCCAATGCTTCGCGTGAGCGATGCAGCAAGCGCGTGATCGGCAAATTAGTCGCACCCTCTTCTATCAGCGCCTGTTCGAACAACATTTGTGTATCGGCGCTGGCAAACGGCGCGACGAAATGGAGCTCTGGATGACGCGCATATAGCCACTGGGCGCTGCGCACAAATAAGGCCGCATGCCAGCGCAACTCACCGCGTCGACTACCGGGCAGCAATGCAACGAGAGTGCCGGCGAGCGGTAAGCCGAGGCGCTGGCGCATCTCCCGCGGATCATAGTCTTCGGGAATTTCATCAGCCAGTGGATGACCGACGAACGTCACCGGGACGTGATGCTCCTCGTAATAACGCGCTTCGAACGGGAATATCGTCAGCATGTGATCTACCGCGCGTTTGATCTTGCGCAGTCGATAACGACGCCACGCCCATACTGTTGGGCTGACGTAATGCACCGTGGTAATACCGGCAGATCGCAAGCGTTGTTCCAGCGTGAGATTGAAGTCCGGGACATCGATACCGATAAAAAGATCCGGCGGCGTCTTCAGGAAACGTTCGGCCAATTGCCGACGAATGCGAAGAATCTCCGGGATCTTGGCGATGCCATCGAGGCCCATGACCGACAGGCGCTCCATCTCATGGTGTGAGACACAGCCCTCGGCCTGCATGCGCGGACCGCCGATACCTTCGACGATCACGTTCGGCAACCGCTTCTTGAGTTCGCGGATTAGGCCGGCGCCGATCAAATCACCCGACGTTTCACCGGCGACAATGCCCAACCTTACAGGAGCCCCTCGCTCCTCGTGGGAAACAAGGCCGGGCTGGCGCGAATGTTCAGTGAACATTCGCGTCGCCAAACGGGTACATACATGGTCCGCACACCCAGGTAGGAATGGGTTGAGGAAAGGGGGAGCCGGAGTCTTGTTCGATATTTTT
This sequence comes from Gammaproteobacteria bacterium, assembly GCA_016199745.1. Lineage (NCBI taxonomy): Bacteria > Pseudomonadati > Pseudomonadota > Gammaproteobacteria > Gammaproteobacteria bacterium. The sequence goes on along the minus strand of JACQFZ010000042.1, from coordinate 25,056 downwards.
TGACGTCAAGACAAAGGATCCCCTCACCCCTATCCCTCTCCCGAAGGGAGAGGAGCTTTCGTATTATCGAACGATACCGCGACTGGAATTTTTTACGAACTCGGCGAACTGCAGAATCTGCGGTTGATCGTGTGCGTCGCGCTCGATTTGTTCGATCGCCTCTTCCAACCGCAGGCCGGAGCGATAAAGCAGCTTGTACGCATGCTTGATGGAATTGATCGTCGTTTCATCGAAGCCACGACGCTTGAGCCCACGCAGATTCAAACCGTACGGGCTGCCGCCAAAGCCGGACGCCATCACGAACGGCGGCACGTCCTTGAAGAGGACCGTGTTCGCCGCCGTCATGCACGATTCGCCGATGCGACAATGTTGATGCACTAACGTGAAACCGCCGAGCACGGCACGATCGCCGATATGGACGTGTCCTGCCAGGCTGGAGCCGTTGGCAAAAATGGTGTTGTTGCCGAGATGGCAGTCGTGCGCCACGTGGCAATACGCCATGATGAAATTATCGTTACCGATGGACGTCAGACTATCGCCTTGTACAGTCCCGCGGTTGACGGTGCAGTATTCGCGTAAAACGTTGCGATCGCCGATCTCCACCCGCGTCGGCTCATTTTTGTAAGCCAGGTGCTGCGGCGCGTCGCCGATAGAGCAAAATTGATAGATACGGTTGCTCTTGCCGATGCGTGTCGGCCCTTGGATGACGACATGCGGCCCGATCCAGGTGCCATCACCGATTTCGACATCAGCACCGATAATCGAATAGGCGCCCACTTCAACACCTGTTGCCAACGTAGCGCGCGGATCGACGACAGCGGTCGCATGAATCATACCGTTGCCCCTGCGGTTCCTTTTTTATAGGCGCACATGAGCTCGGCGCTGCAGCACTCTTCGCCATCAACCGTAGCAGTCACTTCAAACACCCAAATGCCGCGCATCTTGCGCTTGATCGATACGTTAATGTGCAACTGATCACCCGGCTCGACTGGCCGGCGAAAGCGTGCCTTGTCGATACCGGCGAAGTAGTAGAGCGATCCATCGTTCGGAATCTGATCCAACGTTTTCATCGACAGGATGGCGCACGCCTGCGCCATCGACTCAAGAATCAGTACACCCGGCATCACCGGCTGCTGCGGAAAGTGGCCGGGGAAAAATGGTTCATTGATGGTGACGTTCTTGAGCGCCGTTAACGTCGCATCGACCTTGTAGTCGAGGACACGATCGAGCAACAGAAACGGGAAACGGTGCGGTAGGTACTTACGCAACTCGTGTATATCCATCGAGTTCAAGGCGACTCACCTCTCAATTTTTCAATGTCTTGCTCAAGCTGCCGCAAGCGTTGCGCCATCTCGTCGAGCTGTCGCAAGCGCGCGGCATTGCGGCGCCACTGTTTCGCTTCATCGATCGGAAGTGCCGATGAGTAAGTGCCAGCATTGCGGATCGGACCGGCGACTAACGATGTGCCCAATATCTGCACGTCGTCAGCGATCTCTAGGTGGCCGGCGACACCGACTTGACCGCCGAACGCGCAACGGCGGCCGATCGTGACGCTGCCGGCGATACCGACACAAGCTGCCATGATGGTGTGCTCACCGATACGAACGTTGTGGGCGATCTGAATCAGATTGTCGAGCTTCACACCGTCGCCGATCAGGGTGTCGCCGAGCGCACCGCGATCGACCGTGGTGTTAGCGCCAATTTCGACGGCGTCGCCGACGACGACTCGTCCAAGCTGCGGCACTTTGACCCAACGCTCGCCGTCTTTGGCATAACCAAAACCGTCGCCGCCGATGACTGCGCCTGGCTGAAAAATGCAATCACGCCCGATTAGGCAACGCTCGCCGATCCAAACATGACCGATCAGCTGCGTGCCCGAGCCGATGACAACATCGCGGCCCACGTAACAACCGGCGCCGATCGTTACATCGTCGGCAATAACTACACCGGCGTCGATCACAGCATTCGGCCCGATTGCCACCGTCGGCGCCACGCGCGCGGTCGGGTCGATCACGGCACTAGCATGTATACCGACCGGCGGCGTTATCGGCGGATGCAGAAACGCGGCGATATGGGCGAAGCAAAGCTGCGGCGAATCGACTATTAAGGCATTGCCGTTGTAGCCCGTCGCATCGGCCTGACTCAACACCACGGCGCCGGCCTTAGTTGTGGTCAACTGCGGACGGTACTTGCGGTCGTTAACATAAGCGATGTGCTGCGGACCCGCCTGATCGAGCGGCGCAACGCCGACGATTTCGATCTCGCCGGCGCCGTGCACACGGCCGCCGAAACGGCGGGCCAATTCTGCGAGCGTAGCCGGCATGGGTGACTACTTCTGGCCCAACTTCTTGAGGACCTTATCGGTCAGGTCGACTTTTTTGCTGGCGTAGATCGTACCCTCGTGCAGGATCAGGTCATAATTCTCCTGCTGAGCGATATCGACGATGACCTTGTAGACGATCTTTTGCAGCGCTGCTAATTCTTCGTTGCGCCGCAAATTGTAATCTTCGCGGAATTCTTGAGTCGCGCGCCGCAAATCGCGCTTCAGCACGACGATCTCCTGCTCTTTCGCGCGGCGGTCGGTGTCTTTGAGCAACAATCCGTTCTTTTCTAAATCGTCTTCGAGCTGCTTGATCTTAGCCTGCATCGACACGAGCTTTTTGTCGCGCGGCCCGAACTCGGCCTCGAGTTTCTTCTTAGCGGCCTCGCCTTGCGGCGCCTCTTCGATGACCTTAACCGCGTTCACGTAACCGACTTTTAAGTCAACCGCACTGGCCGTGCTGGTGCACACCCAGAAACCGGCGGCAACAAGCACAGACAGCGCGCGGTAATAGAAGCTAGTGCGTTTCACAGCAGACTCCTCGTTATCGGAACGGAACGCCCAGCGTAAACTGGAACTTCTCGAGATCGTCATCCGGTTTGTCGTTGAGCGGAACGGCGTAGCTAAAGCTCAACGGACCGACCGGCGAATACCAATTAAACGCTAAACCCGTGGAATAGCGCAATTCGCTCGTATCGATAGGCTGGTCGGTGCCATATACCATACCAGCATCCACAAACCAGCTCATGCGTATGGACTTATCGTCGGTGGCAGTGCCAGGCATCGGGAACATCAATTCGGCATTGGCGAGCAAGCGCTTATTTCCGCCTACCGTCGCTGTGTCGGTATGCCGTTCGCTGTCGCTGGTCGTCCAGCTAATGACTTCTTCAGGACCTAATGATCGCGACGAAAAACCACGTACCGTCGAGCTGCCACCAGCGAAGAAATTTTTGAAGAACGGCAAGCGCTCGGTATCGCCATAGCCGTTGCCATAGCCAATCTCACCCTTCAAGCGAAAACTGGTTCGGGCCGAAAACGGCCAGAAATGGGCGGCTTGATAAATGATCTTGTAATATTCGGTATCGCTACCCGGCACCGATGCTTCGGTAGTAATGCTCTGCATGCCGCCCGCTGTCGGAAAAATGGCGTCGTTAAGGCTGTCTCCAGACCAGCTTACGGTCACTTTACCCAAGCTCACCTGATCGCCCTCTTCTTGGACGAAGGTAACGGCGGACGGTGAACTCCTGTCGGTGGTATCGATCTCGATACTTTCGAAGTCGAGCGCGACCTTCAAGCGGTTGTACTCGCTCAACGGAATACCGTAGAACACACCGGCGCCGACGGTCTTACTGTCGTATGCCGCCGTGTTTAAGTCTGAAGTATCGACCGAGCTGGAAAATACGTTGAAGCCGCGGCTGATACCGCCCGGTGTGTAGTACGGATTCGTATACTTCAACGAAAAGTTCGTAACCGATTTGCTGTTATCGAAACTAAACGTCAGCTCGTTACCGGTACCGAACAAATTATTCTCGGTGATGCTGGCGTTGAACGTCACTTGATCGCCGGAGTAACCGACACCGACCATCATGTTACCGCTCATGCGTTCCTTCACCGTCACCAGCAAATCGACTTGGTCGGATACGCCCGCAACCGGCGGTGTCTCGACCGTGACATCTTCAAACAATCCGGTCTTCTGTAGCCGCTCGCGCGAGCGTTTGATTTTTTCCGCCGAGTACCACGCGCCTTCGAGTTGCCGCATCTCGCGTCGCAATACGTCGTCGCGCGTTGCCGTGTTGCCGGCGAAGTTTACCCGCCGCACATAAATACGATTGCCCGGATCGACGAAGAAGGTGAAGCTCACCGTGCGCTTTTCTTTGTCGACATCCGGTACAGCGTTGACGTTAGCGAAGGCATAACCGTCGTTGGCTAGACGGTCGGAAATTCGCTTCGACGATTCCGTCAGTTCTTTGCGCGAAAATACATCGCCCGGTTTGATACTGACTAGCTTGCGCAGCTCGCTTTCGGCGACCGGAAACTTGCCGACTAACTTGAAATCGGTAACTTTGTAACGCTCACCCTCGGTCAAATTGACCGTGACGTAAATATCTTCCTTGGTCGGCGTGATCGCAACCTGGGTCGAATCGACGTTGAACTCCAAAAAGCCCTGATCCTGGTAGAAATTGCGTAGGCGTTCGAGATCGCCGGCCAATTTCTGCTTCGAGTATTGATCACGACTAGAAAAGATCGCCCACCATGGCGCCGGGCCAAGGGTAAATTGGCCGAGCAATTTATCGTCGTCGAATTTGCTGTTACCGACCGGAATGATTTCGCGGATACGCGCCGGCGGTCCCTCGATGACGGCGATATCGATGCCGACGCGGTTACGTTCGAGCGGTGTCACCGTCGGCTTGATGTTGACGGCATAGAAACCACGGCTAAAGTATTGCCCGCGCAATTCCTGCTCAACTCGGTCGAGCAATGAACTATCGAAGATGTGGCCTTCGCTCAAGCCGATTTCTTTCAGGCTCTTCTTCAGGTCGTCTTCGGAAAATTCTTTGGTCCCTTCGATATGGATGCTGGCGATCGACGAACGCTCGACTACCGAGACGATTAACACATCGCCCTGCTGTTCGAGTCGGACATCTTTAAAGAAGCCGGTTTTAAAAAGCGCACGTATTGCCTCTTGCGCGCTCTTCTCGGTTATTTTATCGCCGACTTTGACCGGTAAATAATTGAATACCGTACCGGCAGCAATGCGCTGTAGGCCCTCGACCCGTATGTCTTTGATGGTGAACGGCTCGATGGCGTAAACGAGCACAGGCGTAACAGCGGCGACTAGCGCCGCGAGTAAGCGATTCATTGAGATATATCGTCGGCGTTAATTGTTATTGGAATACCCGCGTCAGGTCGTTATAGAAGGCCAGCGCCATCAGCGCCGCCAGCAGCGCAATACCGATGCGATGACCCATCAGTACGGTGCGCTCAGACACCGGGCTCCCCTTGATGGCCTCCATCGCATAGAACAATAGATGGCCGCCGTCCAGCACCGGCACCGGCAACAAGTTCAATACTGCGAGGCTGATGCTGATAACGGCGAGGAACATCAGGAACGGCGTCAAACCAATCTTGGCCGATTGGCCGGCATATTGGGCGATCGTAATCGGGCCGCTGATGTTCTTGCTCGATATTTCCAGCGTGACCATGCGATACAGGATGTCGAGCGTCAGCACCGACATGCTCCAGGTATTCGCCGTTGCCTCGACCAATGCGTCCAGCGGGCCGAGGCGCACCTTCTTATACATATCCGGCGGCAGCTCGACGACCCGCGGGCCGACGCCGATGCGGCCGATAGTCTTGCCGTCGCGGGTGAATGCGTCGGGCGTCACGGCGAACGACAACGGCTTACCGTTGCGCTCTACCGCGATCTGCACTGGCTTGCCGGCGCGGTCGCGCAAAAACACCAGCACATCGTGCCACTCGTGCACCGGCTGACCATCAATGCTGATAACGCGATCGCCGACTTGCAGGCCGGCACGCTTGCCGGGGCCGTCTTCCAGACTACCGACCTCCGGCAACACTAGCGGATAACCCTGCAAACCGATCCCGTGCTCCATCAGATCGGTATCCAGCGCCGACGCCGCCAGCTTCTGCAGATCGAGCGTCCGTGAATAGACTTTGCCGTCAGCGTCTTTCGCGTCGATGGTCACTGACTCGCGATCCAGCGCCCGACTCAACAGCTCCAACCGGCGTTGACCCCAGCTCTGCACTTCTTTGCCATCGATCGCCAAGATTTCATCGCCGGCATGGAAGCCCGCTTGTTCGGCGATCGAGCCGGCGGCGACCTTCGCTATCACCGGACGAATGCCGTCGATACCGATCAGATATACCACCCAATAAATAAGAATGGCGAATAGGAAATTGAAAATCGGGCCGGCCGCCACAATCGGAATTCGCTTCCACAGCGGTTGCCGATTAAATGCGCGCGCCGCCTCCGCCGGTTCCACCGGTCCTTCGGTCTCGTCCAACATCTTGACGAAGCCGCCGAGCGGCAATGCCGCAATCACCAGCTCAGTTTGATCGCGGCCGAACGTCCGCTTGTACAGCGGCTTACCGAAACCGATGGAGAAACGCAGCACCTTTACACCGAGGCGCTTGGCTACCCAGAAATGACCGAACTCGTGCACCACGATTAGAATGCCGAGGGCGACAACAAACGCGACTATATATAACGGGATATCGGTCATAGAGCCCCCTGCTGTTTGCGCGGTGCCAGCCCGCCGATGAAATCGGTGGCGACTGCGCGCGCCCGTGCGTCGTCCGCCAACACCCATTCCAAAGATTGATCCACGCGCGTTGGCACATCGCGCAATGCTTGCGCGATCACGCGCGGAATATCGGTGAAGCTAATTTGTCGATCGAGAAATGCCGCGACCGCCACTTCATTGGCCGCGTTCAAAATTGCCGGGGCCGTACCACCAGTGGCGGCCGCTTCATAAGCGAGACGTAGGCAGGGAAATCGTTCGGTATCGGGTGCGGAAAACTCAAGCCGCGCAAGCTCGTAGAGATCGATCGGTCGCGCCCCTGAATCGATGCGTTCCGGCCAACCTAATGCGTGGGCGATCGGAATGCGCATATCGGGATTGCTGAGCTGCGCCAACACCGAGCCGTCGGTGTACTCGACCATGGAATGAATCACGCTTTGCGGATGAATGACCACTTCCACCTGCGGCGGCGACACATTGAAGAATCGACACGCCTCGATCAACTCGAGCCCCTTATTCATGAGCGTCGCCGAATCGACCGAGATCTTTCGACCCATGGCCCACTTCGGATGCGCACACGCCTGCTCCGGCGTCACCTGCCCTAAGCGCTCGGCCGCCCATGTCCGGAACGGACCGCCGGAACATGTCAGAAAGATACGGCGTACACCGCGCGGCGTATCGCCGGCGCTGTATCCATCCGGCAAGCATTGAAAAATAGCGTTGTGCTCGCTGTCGAGCGGCAACAACACGCTGCCGGCGGCGCGCGCCTGCTCGATCAACAACCGGCCGCCGATGACTAGCGGCTCCTTGTTCGCCAGCAACACGCGCTTGCCGGCGCGCACCGCCGCCAACGTCGGCAACAGACCGGCGGCGCCGACAATAGCGGCCACGACTACCGCTGCATTGCTAAGCGTCGCGACCGCTTCGAGGCCATCGATGCCGGTGCGCACGTCGATCGCAAGACCGGCGGCACGCACGCGCCGCGCCAGCTCCTCGGCGGCCGCGACATCGCACATAGCGACCATGCGCGGACGATAACGTTGGCATTGTTCGAAAATGAGATCGACTTGGCGGTTCGCCGTCAGTGCGACGATTTCAAATCGATCGGGATGGCGCGCCAATACATCGAGCGTGCTGACGCCGATCGAACCGGTGGAACCGAGGATGACGACGCCCTGGCGCTCTGTATTTTGATTTGTGGTTTTCATCATGCGCGTCAATCGAACCAAAGCAACCAACCCAGAGCAAACACCGGCGCTGCCGCTGTTATCGCATCGATGCGATCGAGTACTCCCCCATGCCCGGGCAATAAGCTGCCGCTGTCTTTAACACCGGCGATGCGTTTGAGCTTGCTCTCGGCGAGATCGCCAACCACGGAAATCAGGGCGACGACAAATGCCAGCACCAACCAGACGACGAGATCTAACCCGTCCCACTTCCACAGAATTGTCCCACAAAAATATGCCAGCAACAGCACAACCAGCAACGCGCCGATCACGCCTTCGACGGTTTTGCCCGGGCTGATCGATGGCGCCAACTTTGTGCGACCAAAAGCGCGGCCGGCGGCGTAAGCGGCAGTATCGGCGAGGCCGACCAATACCAATACAAACAACAGCGCCAACGGTCGTTGCGGGTCGACCGCGTGCAACACACTGACCGCAACCCAAGCTGGCGTCAGCACCAAAAATCCGGCAATAATTTTTCCGACGCGCGCGTGATAGAAACTGCTCACATCGCGACGCAAATCGACGACGACCCACAACCACCAAAGCGCCGCAACCGCAAATACGACGGTCGCCAAGTCAGAATTGTGGAACGTTAGCGCCAGCAACGCGCTGCCGATCGCCAATACCGTCGCTACATATCCGACCCGACACATGCCGCGCAATTCTGAAAGGGTCGCCCACTCCCAAGCACCGACACCGACGAACACGCCGAACAAAGCGGCAACACCGACCGATGGCAAATAGAAGAGCGCGGCAATTAGCGGCGGAACTAGAACCAGTGCCGTGAGGATGCGTTTTTTAAGCATTACCGGCAGCTTCGATCTGCTCGCCCGTCAAACCAAAGCGACGTTGCCGGCTGGCGTAATAAGCGAGCGCGGCGTCGAACTGCTCGCGATCGAAATCGGGCCATAACACCGGCGTGAAATAGAGCTCGGTGTAAGCAAGTTGCCATAGGAGAAAGTTACTCACTCGTTGCTCGCCGCTGGTTCGAATGAAAAGGTCCGGTTCCGGTAAATCGCCTGTCGCTAGAAATTGTTCGATGGTCGCGGGCGTCACTTGTTCCGCGGTCATTTCGCCGGCCGACACACGGCGGGCGATCTCGGCGCACGCCTGGGTGATATCCCAGCGGCCGCCGTAATTGGCGGCGACCGTGAACGTCAGACCGGTATTAGCACGTGTAAGAGTTTCCGCAGCGTGAATCCGCTCGACCAGCTGCGCGCCGAAACGGGCAGTATCGCCGATCACTTGGAAGCGGACATTGTTTTCGTGCAGCTTGGCGACTTCGCGGTCGAGCGCATGCAAGAACAAATCGAGCAGCATTTTTACTTCTTGTGCCGGCCGACTCCAGTTCTCACTAGAGAACGCGAACACCGTGACATAGCGCACACCGCTTTCACCGGCGGCGGCCACCAGCTCACGTACTCGTTCTTGACCCTTACGGTGACCGGCGATGCGCGGCAACGCCCGCCGGCGGGCCCAGCGGCCGTTGCCGTCCATGATAACGGCGATATGGCGAGGAACGGATTTTAGATCGGCCGACCGGGCCGCGGGGGTTGTCATTAGCAGAGAGCGCGCAGGTGCTAGACCTGCATGATCTCCTGCTCCTTGGCAGCGGTGAGTTTGTCGACTTCACCGATGAACTTGTCGGTCATTTTTTGCACGATGTCTTCGGCGCGCTTGTCATCGTCCTCGGTGATCAACTTCTTCTTCAGCAGATCTTTGAGATGCTGATTGCTATCGCGACGCACGTTACGGATGGCGATCTTGGCGTTCTCGCCTTCCTTATGCACATGCTTGGTCAACTCACGGCGCCGCTCTTCGGTCAGCGCCGGCAGCGGTACGCGCAGAATGTTGCCGGCAGCCGCCGGATTGAGCCCGAGATCGGACTCACGGATGGCCTTCTCGACCGCGGCGAATGAGCCTTTGTCGTAGGGCGATACGGTCAAAGTGCGCGCGTCCGACACCGAGATATTCGCTACCTGACTTAGTGGCGTCTTCGTGCCGTAGTAGTCGACACGGACTTGATCGAGTAAACCGGCATGGGCGCGTCCGGTGCGAATCTTGCTGAGATCCACCTTCAGCGCGTCCAGCGATTTGGCCATGCGCGTTTCCGCGTCTTTCTTGATTTGATCAGCCGTTTGCATCATCGCTCTATCCTTTTACTAGCGTGCCCTCGACTTCTCCCTGCAGAATCCGCAGGAAACTGCCGGGCTTGTTGATGTTGAACACCCGCACCGGCAGGTTTTGATCCCGACACAGTGCGATTGATGTCGCATCCATCACCCCGAGACGGTCTTCGAGCACTCGACTGTAACTAATTTCATCGTACCGCTTAGCGTCGGCGTGCTTCACCGGATCGCGGTCATAGACGCCGTCGACCTTGGTCGCCTTGAGCATGATATCGGCGCCGATCTCCATCGCCCGCAAGCTCGCTGCGGTATCCGTCGTGAAAAACGGATTGCCGGTACCGGCACCGAAGATGACGATGCGGCCGCGCTCGAGATGGACGATGGCGCGACGGCGGATGTAAGGCTCAACCACTTGATCGATGCGCAATGCCGACTGCACGCGCACCGGGACATTCATTCCTTCGAGCGCCTGTTGCAATGACAGCGCATTGATAACAGTGGCAAGCATGCCGATGTAGTCGGCCGATGCCCGATCCATTCCGTGCGCCGCACCGGCAACACCGCGAAAGATGTTGCCGCCGCCGACGACGACTGCCAACTGCACACCGATGGCAACCGCGTCCTTAAGCTCTTGCGCGATGCGCTCAATGACTTCGCGATTGATGCCATGGGCATCCTTGCCCATCAGCGCTTCGCCACTTAGCTTCAGCAAAACGCGCCGGTAGGCTGCCAAGGTCAGCTCCCAGCCACTTCGGCGATACCCTCGCCTACCTCAAAACGCGCAAAGCGCACAACCTTCGCACCTGCACCCTTGAGCAGCTTCTCCACCGTTGTATCGGGATCTTTTACGAACGGCTGACCGAGCAGCGTGATCTCGCCGAGATACTTATTAATGCGGCCTTCGACCATCTTCTCGATGATGTTATCTGGTTTGCCGGAGGCCTTCGCCTGTTCAGTGAAAATTTCCTTTTCTTTCGCGATTAAATCGACCGGCACCTGGTCTTTCGACACGCATTCAGGACGGCTGGCAGCGATGTGCATGGCGATATCTCTCGCCAAACTCTCATCACCGCCTTCGAGCTCGACGAGCACGCCGATCTTGCGGCCATGCACGTAAGCGCCAATGTGACCCTTGGTCGAGGCGTAGCGAGTGAAGCGGCGCACACCGATGTTCTCGCCGAGTTTCATCACGATCCACTCGCGCTTCTTCGCCACCGTCTCGCCTTTGTCAGGCGTCGACGAAGCATACAAAGCGTCTATGTCGATGGGGCTGTTGGCAGCCGCACTGGCAGCGGCGACATTCGCAAATGCAGAGAAATCGTCGCCCTTGGCGACGAAATCGGTTTCGCTATTCACCTCAGCAATAGCGGCAAGTTTACGATCGGCGCTCACATGCAAACCAATCGCACCCTCGGCAGCCGTGCGCCCAGCCTTCCTGTCGACCTTGGCGCCGGCCTTCTTGCGCAACAAATCTTCCGCGGTCGACATATCGCCCTTGGCTTCGACCAGCGCTTGCTTACATTCCATCATGCCAAGGCCGGTGCGCTCGCGCAGCTCCTTGACCTGTTCTGCTGAAATACTCATGAGCTACCTCATCAATGCGGCAACAGGCGCTGCCAGAAGCAACGCCCGTTTACCATCACTCTTACTCGTCGCCCTTCTTACCGCTAGGACGCGCTTTGTTACTACGTACCGGACGCTTGGCTTTGGCCGGCGCTTCGACTTCTTCCGCGACGGCTTCACCGTCGGTACCGTCGGCGCGCGTGGAACGGCGCTTCGCGGCAACCTTCACTTTCGCCGGCTCGTCTTTCAACTCGACGAACTCTTCGTCATCGCCTTCACCCATCGTTTCGACGTGACCGCGACCTTCAACGATGGCGTCGCCAGCAGCACCGGCATACAACCGGATCGCACGAATCGCATCGTCATTGCCGGGGATCACGTAATCGACACCGTCGGGCTTGCAGTTGGAATCGACTACGCCGACCACCGGAATACCGAGCTTGTTCGCTTCGGAAATGGCGATGTACTCATGACCGACGTCGATAATGAACAGCGCGTCGGGCAGACCGCCCATGTCCTTGATGCCGCCGAGACTACGCTCAAGCTTCACGCGTTCGCGTTCGATATCGAGCAGTTCTTTCTTTGACAACTTTTCGGCGCTTTTTTCGTCTTGCAGCGTCGCTTCGAGCAGCTTCAAACGCTCGATCGACTTCTTAACAGTGCGGTAGTTGGTCAGCATGCCGCCGAGCCAACGATGATTGACGTACGGGCAACCGGCGCGGACGGCTTCTTCCGCCACGATTTCCTGCGCTTGACGCTTGGTGCCGACGAACAGAATGGTGCCGCGATTACCCGAGAGACGTTTCAGGAACTGCATCGCATCTTGAAACAGCGGCAGCGTCTTCTCGAGATTGATGATGTGGATTTTATTGCGCTCGCCGAAAATGTACGGGCGCATCTTGGGATGCCAAAAACGGGTCTGGTGGCCGAAATGAACACCGGCCTCCAGCATCTGGCGCATTGTCACAGAGCTCATGATTTCTCCTCGGGTTATTCCGCCATGGATCCCATGCGTCAACTCGCCCCATTCTTAGAACGGGCAAGCACCCAGACGCACGTGACGACCCATGTGTGGGTTGAAGTTACAGTTCTTGGACTCAGACGACGCGTTCAAAAGCTGAAACGCGGCCGTGTTGAGGCCCGCTCTTATACCACAGCCGGCCGCGGTAAAACAATGAGATACAAGGGCTTTGCCGGCAAATTCGGCCAAGCAAGGCCTTTTTAAATAAGCCAAGATCGCCCAGAATAGGCGCCGCTCGCGAACACCATCGCTTTTTTTGGATTTACCATGTCTGTGACCCTAAAAACCCCAGCAGAAATCGAAAAAATGCGCACTTCCGGTCGCCTAGCGGCGGAAGTGCTCGATATGATCGGGCCGCATGTCGCCCCCGGCGTTAGCACCGGCGAACTCGACCGTATTTGCCACGATTACATCGTCAATGTGCAAAAGGCGATCCCTGCCCCGCTCAATTACAAAGGATTCCCCAAATCCATCTGCACCTCGGTCAATCACCAGGTGTGCCACGGCATTCCGGGCGACAAGGTCCTTAAGAAAGGCGATATCGTCAATATCGACGTCACCGTCATCAAAGACGGCTTCCATGGCGATACCAGCCGGATGTACTTCGTCGGCGAACCCTCGGTGCAGGCACGCCGGCTGGTGCAAATCACGCGCGAGTGCATGGAACGCGGCATCGCTCAGGTGCGGCCGGGCATACGGCTCGGCGACATCGGCCACGCCATCCAGACACATGCCGAGCGTCACGGTTTTTCGGTCGTACGCGAATACTGCGGCCACGGCATTGGCCGCGTGTTTCACGAAGACCCGCAAGTCCTGCACTACGGCCAACCCGGAACCGGCATGACGCTCGCCGCCGGCATGACCTTCACCATCGAACCGATGATCAATGCCGGCCGGCCGGAAGTGAAGTTGCTACCGGATCAATGGACCGTGGTCACACGCGATCACTCGTTATCGGCGCAATGGGAGCACACCGTGCTCGTAACCGACAACGGTTATGAAATCCTTACGCGCTCGTCTGCCACGCCCTCGTGACCACACGCGTCGGTAAAGACGAAGTCTTCAACGCCGCCAAATTCGAACACGCTCTGCGCGAAACCGCCGATGTGCCGAGCACACTGGCCGCCTTCCGCACAACGCTACGCGACGGCCGCGAAGCGCTGAAACGGCACTATCTCTCGCACCCACGACAGGCCACGCACATCATCGCCCTGCACGCCTCGCTGGTCGACGAGTTGCTGATCCGCGCCTGGCAACATCATCAAAGCCTCCTCCCTGCCCATGCCGCGCTATCGCTAATCGCCGTTGGCGGCTATGGACGCGGCGAGCTGCATCCGGGATCGGACGTCGACATTCTGCTGTTGTTGAAAAAAGCCGGCGCCAACGACGTGCTCATGTTCGCCGAGACGTTCGTGCGTTTCCTCTGGGATATCGGTCTCGAGATCGGCCACAGCGTGCGCACCCTGAAGGAATGTACACAGCAAGCTAAAGGCGACGTCACCATCGCCACTAATTTGATGGAGACGCGCCTGCTCGTCGGCGATGCCGCACTATTCCAGCAATTGCGGGTTGCCACTCATCCGAAAAAAATTTGGCCGAGCAATAAATTCTTCGCCGCCAAGCGCGAGGAACAACGCGAACGTCATTTACGTTTCGACGACACTGCATACAACCTGGAGCCGAACATCAAGGAAGGCCCGGGCGGACTACGCGATATCCAAATGATCTCGTGGGTGACGCAACGCCACTTCGACACGCAATCGTTACACGAGCTGGTTGAACACGGCTTCCTACACGAACCGGAGTATCGCGCGCTCGTACGCGGCCGTGATTTTCTGTGGCAGGTGCGCTGCGGCTTGCATTATCTGGCCGGCCGGCGCGAAGAACGCCTGTTGTTCGATCATCAGCGCGCGCTCGCCAAACTGTTCGGCTACGTCGATCAAGACGGCGCGCTCGCGGTCGAGCAGTTCATGAAGCGCTATTACCGCGCGATCAAAGAACTGTCGCTACTGAACGTCATCCTGCTACAACATTTCGAAGAAGCGATTCTCACGCGTGGTCGCGCCAAAATCGAACCAATCAATCGTCGGTTCCAATCGCACAACGGCTTTCTCGAAGTACGCAATACGCGCGTCTTCCAATATTCGCCGTACGCCTTGCTCGAGCTGTTTCATTTGATGCAGCTGCATCCGCAGTTGAAAGGCGTACGTGCCAACACCATTCGGCTGGTACGCACCAACCTGCATCGCATCAACGCGTCGTTCCGGCGCGACATCGCCTGTCGCAGCTTGTTCATGGAGATCTTGCGCCAACCGGCCGGCATCACGCACGAGCTGCGGCGCATGAATGCCTACGGCGTGCTCGGTCGCTACATTCCGGCGTTCGGTCGGGTCGTCGGGCAGATGCAACATGATCTGTTTCATGTATATACCGTCGATCAACATTCGCTATTCGTCGTGCGCAATCTGCGGCGATTCACCATCGCCCAGCATCAGCACGAATTTCCGCTCGCCAGCAGCATCATCCAAACGCTGACGAAACCGGAACGGCTCTATCTCGGTGGCTTGTTTCACGATATCGCCAAAGGCCGCGGTGGCGACCATTCGGTGCTCGGTGAGCAAGAGGCCGAGCACTTTTGCCAGCAACACGGAATGAGCGAGTACGATACGCACTTCGTCATGTGGCTGGTGCGCCATCACTTGATCATGTCGGACACGGCGCAACGGCAAGACATCATGGATCCCGAGGTCGTGCGTCGTTTCGCCGAACGTGTCGGCGACAAAGAGCACCTCGATAATCTTTATCTGCTGACCGTCGCCGATATGCGCGGCACCAGTCCCAAGGTTTGGAATGTTTGGAAGGGTCGTCTGCTATCCATGCTCTACCACGCGACGCTGCACGAGCTACACCGCGGCGTCGGTCAACCGCTCGACCATGAGGCGCGCGTCAACGACTTGCGCGCCGACGTCATGCGACGACTGACAGACAAAAAAATCGCCGCCAACCTCGTCGAGGAACATTGGCAACGCATGGACATCGATTATTTCTTACGCCACGAGGCCGACAGCTTGGCATGGCATACGGAGATGATCACGCGTGCGTCAGCGTCGGAATTGCCGTTAGTCGCCGTGCGCCATCACCCAGAAGCCGGCGGTACAGAAATTTTGGTATACGGACCCGACCGCGATGGTTTGTTCGTCGATCTCACTGCCGGTATCGACCGGCTGAACTTGTCGATCTGGGATGCGCGCATCCACACCACGCGCTTCGGTTTCGCCCTCGATACCTTCGTCGTACTCGATCATGCCAATCAGCCGATCGCCGAACCGGCACAACTCGCGCGTATTCAAACGGCGATGCGCGAGCAATTGTTAAATCCGCGCCCCGGCCGTGACCTGCATCACGCCCATCTATCGCGAGCGCTCAAGCATTTCCCGATTCGCACCCACGTGGCCTTCGATGTATCGGTCAATGGCCAAACGACCGTAATGGAGGTCACGGCGCAAGATCGTCCCGGTCTGCTGTATCAGGTGGCGCTCGCCCTCGCCGCCTGCAACGTGCGATTGGTCACCGCGAAGGTCGCGACGTTCGGCGAGCGTGTTGAGGATATTTTTTATGTCGTGACACGTGACGGACGACTGGTGAGCGATCCGGCGCAACAGCAACATCTTGCAACCGAGATCGGGCAGCGACTCGATCCGCCAGTGGAGCAAGTCCAAGCGGCGATGTGAGCCGCGAACAACCGATTAACAGCGCTTCACTCGTGAAGCGCGATACGCCGCCGCGCTGTCGGCGACGGCTCGTCTTCCCGCTCCCGCGCAATCGCCGCCGTCCCTTGCGGTGTGCGCGCCAGAAAGCGCTTAACCCCTTTGTAAATACCGTCGGCCATCTCCTGCTGAAAGCTCGACGAGCGCAGCTTTTTTTCTTCCGTCGGGTTGGAAATAAATGCGGTCTCGATCAACACCGACGGGATATCCGGCGCCTTGAGCACGGCGAAACCGGCTTGGCGCACGCGTGTGCCATGCAACGGACCGACGCGATGAAGCTCGCCTAACATATCGCTGGCGAACACCAGGCTGTCTTGAATGGTCTTGGTGTGCGACAAGTCGAGCAACACCTTCGCCAAAATCTCGTCTTTGTCGTTCAGGCTGACACCGCCGATGAGGTCGGACGCGTTTTCACCGTCGGCCAAGTACTTCGCCATGGCGCTGGTCGCGCCCTTCTCCGATAACGCATATACCGACGAGCCGCGTGCCGCACGTCCCGGCACGGCGTCGGCGTGGATCGAGATAAACAGATCGGCCTGATGTTTACGTGCCTTGGTGAAGCGCTCGCGCAAGCCGACGTAGTAATCGCCGTCGCGAATCAGCACCGCGCGCATGCCGGGCGCCTGATTGATTCGGCGGGCCACCTCACGGGCGATGGCGAGCGTCACATCTTTCTCACGCGTGCGATAACGACGGCCGAGCGCACCGGGATCTTCGCCGCCGTGACCGGCATCGATCGCAACGATGATGGGTTTCGGTTTATCGGTGCGTTTGGCTTCACGTTTGGATTCGATCACCGGTTCCGGCTCGGCTATGGCCTTGTCGTCGTCGACCACCTGCGCCTTCGGGTCGTACAGATCGAGCACCAAACGGTGGCCGTAGGGTCCAGCCGGCTTCAGCACGAACGAACGCGGCTGCACCGCCATCTTCAGATCGAGCACGACCCGCAACGATTTGGCGTCCGCCCGACCCGTGCGCAAACCGGCCAACACCGGGCCGTTGAAGTCGAGCTCGGACAACTCGTCCTGCCACTCGGCATCTTCCAAGTCGAGGACGATCCGATTCGGATCGGTCAGCAACGACAATCGATGCTGGACCGGCCCGCTAACGTCGAATACCAGACGCGTGTGATCGGGTGCGCGCCACTCGCGGACGTTGTGCACCGACACCACCGCCTGAACGGGGGTAACGGAGAAAATACTGAGGAGTAAAAATAAAAATAAACGGATTCGGTGCCGGCTCATCGAAACCCGCCGAGCACGGCTTCCCCTTGCCGGGAATGAGACTGCAACTGCACGAGACGGCCCTGCTTGTCGTTGAGTTGAATCATAACGTCTAGGTCCGGCGCCGGCAAAATACCACCGGCGCGCTCAGGCCATTCGACGATACAGATGTTATCGCCAGCGAGATAATCACGTAGTCCAAGAAATTCCAACTCTTGTGGCTGTGTAAGCCGGTATAAATCGAAGTGATACAACGACACTTCGCCAAAATTATAGGGCTCGACCAATGTGAACGTCGGGCTCTTGACCACCCCTTCATGACCCAACCCGCGCAACAATCCGCGCACGAACGTCGTCTTGCCCGCGCCCAACGGCCCACGCACAAAAATCAAACGCAGCGGCGGTAACAACGCCGACAAGCGCATGCCGAACGCTTCGGTTTCGGCCGTATTAGCGGCTTCGAGTGTCAGTGTCGTCATAGCTAGCGAGTTGGTTAATCCGACGGCGCAGATGCGGAATTAGATCGGACGCGAGCAAACCGATTTCACCGTCGCTCGCCGCATCATCGCTGGCGGTCGCGTGCAGCCATACGCCAGTACGCGTGGCAACGTCAGCCGCCAAGCCCTGCGCCATCAGGCCGGCGATCGTACCGGTGAGCACATCGCCGGTGCCGCCGCTGGCCATGCCAGGATTACCGCGGTCGCACAAGGCAACGGTAGCATGCCCGGCGGTCATGATCAGTGTGCCCGATCCTTTCAAAACGCAGACTCCCCCGTAACGTTCGGTCAGTGCGCGCACCGCGGCAAAACGATCGCGTTGAACGGCGATGACGGTCGTATCGAGCAGCCGCGCCGCCTCGCCGGGATGCGGCGTCAACACCCAGTTGGCGCGCCGCAGTGGATGGGCCGCGAGCAAATTCAGCGCGTCGGCATCGACCACCATCGGCATGTCGGCGGCCAATGCCGCCTGATAAATGCTGCGCGCCCAACTGTCTTGCGACAACCCAGGACCGAGCGCCAGCACCTCGGCGCGCGCCAACAGCGGCGCCAGATCGGCCGCCGTGGTCGCACCGTATGCCAATAGCTCGGGCCGCACCTGGTTAATAACGTGCGCATGCGCCGGATGGGTGACCAATGTAACGAGGCCGGCGCCGATGCGATACGCCGCTTCGCCGCACAATCTCGCCGCGCCCGGCATGCCATGACCGCCACCGATCACCAGCACATGACCGAAGCTACCCTTGTGCGCTGTGCGCGCTCGCTGTCTGACCGCACCGCGCAGTGAACGTTCGACTAAGCGCCGCGCCACCGGAACGATACCGGTGTACACCTCGCTCGGCACACCGAGATCGTCGAACACAATTTCACCCGCCTGCTCGCGCCCGGCGGCGGTGAACAATCCCGCCTTGAGGCCGATAAAACAAACCGTCATATCGGCGCGCACGGCGAGCCCCATCACCGCACCGGTATCAGCGTGTAGCCCCGACGGAATATCGATGGCGACAATCGGGCGACCGCTGGCATTGATCGCCTGAATCGCCGCCTGCCACTCGCCTTCCACTGGACGTTCCAGACCGATGCCGAGCAACGCATCGACAACAACATCGGCATCGTCGAACGCGGCAGCGGTCAAGGGTCGCGTAACGATGCCAGCCGCCTCGCACTGCGCACGCGCCTGGACGGCATCGCCCGGTTTGGAACGATCGCCGACAACGAAGACGTGCGGCTCCAGTCCCGCCGCTCGAACCAAGTACGCGACAATATAACCATCGCCGCCGTTATTACCCGGACCACATACCACCGCAATCCGACGCGCTCGCGGGTAACCTGCCCGCAACGCACGGAATGCGGCGGCACCGGCGCGCTCCATCAGCTCGGCGCCGGCAATGCCGCAGACGTCGATGGCGCGCCGATCGAGCTCGCGTACTTGTGCCGCACTATATAAAGAAGGAGGTAGCATCTTGCTTGGTAGTGTAGCCCGACCGCGCCCTCGGCCGCGCCCGAACTATCCTTGAGCGAGCGAGTGCTTCCGTCATCCGTCCACCGCTGCAGTTGCAGAGAAGGACCAGGCTAGGGGTAATATCGAGTACTGCGAGCTGAAACAATTCCCGTCTAACCCTATGAGCAACACGCCTGACCCGGATTTCGCCCAGCTCGCCCATGACATCAAATCATGGGGCCGCGAGCTCGGGTTTCAGCAAATCGGCATTACCGACACCGATCTCGGCGAAGCCGAATCGCATCTGTGGAACTGGCTCAACGCCGGTTATCACGGCGAGATGGCCTACATGGCAGCGCACGGCACGCGCCGCAGCCGGCCAGCCGAGCTGGTCCCCGGCAGCATCCGCGTCATCGCCGCGCGACTCGATTACTTGCCATCCGCCGCCGATGCCCAGCACGTGCTCGACGACCACGCGCTCGGTTACATCTCGCGTTACGCGCTCGGCCGCGATTACCACAAAGTCATGCGTAGCCGTCTGCAGAAGCTGGCCGATCGCATCGCCGCGGTAACAGGTCCATTCGGTTACCGCGTGTTCAGCGACAGCGCCCCGGTGCTGGAGAAACCGCTGGCGCAAAAGGCCGGCCTCGGCTGGATCGGCAAGCACACGAATCTCTTAGCGCGCGATGCCGGCTCGTGGTTTTTTCTCGGCGAGATGTACACCGATCTACCGCTGCCGATCGATACACCGGCCACCGAACACTGCGGCAGCTGCCGCGCCTGCCTCGATATTTGTCCGACGCAGGCGTTTATCGGTCCTTACCAACTCGACGCGCGCCGTTGTATCTCCTATTTAACCATCGAGCTGAAAGGATCGATTCCGGAAGAACTACGACCGCTGCTCGGCAATCGCATTTATGGTTGTGACGATTGCCAGTTGGTTTGCCCATGGAATCGATTCGCCCGTCTCACGAGCGAACCTGATTTCGCCAAGCGCCATGGTCTCGATGCGCCGCAACTCATCGAGTTGTTCGGCTGGAGCGAAGCGGAATTTCTAAAGCGGACCGAAGGATCGGCGATGCGCCGCATCGGTTACGAACAGTGGTTGCGGAATGTCGCCGTGGCCCTGGGAAACGCGCCGACAACCGCGGCGGTGATCGATGCGCTCAACGCACGCGCGGTACACCCATCGGCACTGGTGCGCGAACACGTGGTCTGGGCGCTGGCCCGTCATGCCATGTAGGGTGGGCAGCGCTTTTCTGCCCACGCCGGATATTTAAAAAATACTCGTGCGCAGAAAAGCGCTGCCCACCCTACCCATCTTTTTTATTTATTACCGACGTTCAGAAATTTCTCGCGGTAATAACGCAACTCATCGATCGATTCGCGAATGTCGTCGAGCGCCTTGTGCGACGCCTTCTTGGAAAATCCGCTGGCGAGGTCCGGGCACCAGCGTGTGACCAGTTCCTTCAGCGTGCTGACGTCGAGGTTACGGTAGTGGAACCACGCTTCCAGGCCCGGCATATAGCGCGCAAGAAAACGCCGATCCTGGCAAATACTGTTACCACACATCGGCGAGCGCTTCGCCGGCACATAGCGGCTCAAAAATTCGAGCGTCTGCCGCTCGGCATCGGCCTCGGTAACGAGCGATGCCTTCACGCGTTCGATCAAACCAGTGGCACCGTGCGTGCGCTTGTTCCAGTCATCCATGCCATTGAGTGCGGCATCGCTCTGACGCACGGCCAGCACCGGTCCTTCAGCGATGACATTGAGGGCGCTGTCGGTAACGATGGTAGCAATCTCGATGATGCGATCCGCCTCGGGGCTTAACCCCGTCATCTCAAGGTCAATCCAGATCAACGCATTTGGATCCGGCGACGCCGATACCGGCGGCGGCATTTGCTGCGACATTAATGAACTCCCGGGTTAAACTACTGGTGCCTGCAAATCATAGCATCCCGCGAATGCACACCTTCACACTAATATTCCTTGGATTGCTGGTGGCGACACTAGCAACGCAACTTTGGCTAGCGCGCCGCCATATCCGTCATGTACGCGCGCATCGCGACAGCGTTCCGCCCGCGTTTGCCCAGCGCGTACCGTTGGCAGCGCATCGCAAAGCCGCCGACTACACCGTCGCCCGCGCCAGCCTCGGTCAATGGCAAGACGTCTTCGGTGCGCTGTTGTTACTCGCCTGGACACTCGGCGGCGGACTGGCCGTACTCGACCAGTCCTGGCGCGGCACTATTACCTCCGGATGGTTGGCGGGAACGCTGTTTCTACTCAGCGTTTTGCTGATCAGCGGCGTGCTCGAGCTACCGCTGTCGGCCTACCGCACGTTCAGCATCGAGCACCGCTTCGGGTTCAACCGCATGACCTTTGGCCTGTTCATTGGCGATCTCATAAAAAAAACGCTACTGAGTCTCGCATTCGGCATACCTCTTATCCTGGCGGCGTTGTGGTTCATGCAAAGCGCCGGCAATCTGTGGTGGCTGTACTTGTGGCTGTTGTGGATGGGTTTCAGCTTGTTCATGGTTTGGGCGTACCCGACGCTGATCGCGCCGTTGTTCAACAAATTCAAACCGCTCGAGCGCGACAGCTTGCGCCAACGCCTGCAAGCGCTGCTCGAACGTACCGGTTTTCGTAGCGAAGGCATCTACGTCGTCGACAGCTCGCGCCGCACCAGCCACGGCAATGCCTATTTCACCGGCTTCGGCCGCGCTAAACGCGTGGTGTTCTTCGATAATTTATTGGAGCAATTGGCCGAGCCCGAGATCGAAGCGGTAGTCGCGCACGAGCTCGGCCATTTCAAGCTACATCACATCGTCAAACGCATCGTGTTGCTGGCGGTGTTGAGTTTGGCCGGGCTCGCCGTGCTCGGCTGGCTGACGAATCAACCGTGGTTCTACCAGGCACTCGGCGTGCAACAACCGTCGAATCACGCCGCGCTTGCGTTGTTCATGATGGTCAGCCCGATCTTTACCTTCTTTTTGAGCCCGCTGTTTGCCCGCGGCTCGCGCCGACACGAATACGAGGCCGATACGTTCGCCGCCAAACAAAGCGATGCCAACGAACTGATCAGCGCGCTGGTCAAGCTGTACCGCGAAAATGCGACCACCCTGACACCCGATCCGCTGTATTCGGTGTTTTACGATTCGCATCCGCCGGCGACCGCGCGCATCGCGCATCTGATGAATCAAACCTGAACGGAGATACGCTCATGTCCGAGCTCAAGCAAAAGCACTGCGTCCCCTGCCACGGCGGCACACCCAAGGTCGATCGGCATACCGCCGAATCGCTGCTGAGCCAAGCAAAGGGTTGGGCGACGAACAACGAAGCAACCGAAATCGCTCGCACTTACAACTTCAAAAATTTTTACGAAACCATGACGTTCGCCAATGCCATCGCCTGGATTGTCAATCGCGAAGATCATCATCCCGATTTAGAGATCAGCTACAAACGTTGCCACGTGCGTTACAGTACGCACGCCGTCCATGGCCTCACGGAAAACGATTTCATCTGCGCCGCCAAAATTAACGACCTCTTCGGCGACTGACATTCAATTAAACGCCGAGGGCCATTGTCGGTCCTCGGTCTATTGGTCCGCATGCCTTCCGCAAAAAATTGGCGAGACCTAAAGACGCGCGTACGCCGTGTCGTCATCGGTCCACCGCGCGATCCAATGTCGGCGGAAACGCGCAGCCGCATTACGCTGATCGCGTTTCTCGCTTGGGTCGGCCTCGGCGCCGACGGCTTGTCGTCCTCGACCTACGGCCCTGAAGAAGCATTCAAGGCACTCGGCCCGCATAGCAGCCTGGCGCTATTCCTGGCAATCGCGACCGCGGTGACGGTGTTCGTCATCGCCATTTCCTATAACCAAGTCATCGAGCTGTTCCCCAGCGGCGGCGGCGGTTACAAAGTCGCGACCCGGCTGCTCGGTCGACGCGCCGGGCTCGTCTCCGGCAGCGCCTTGGTGGTCGACTACGTTCTCACCATCACTATCTCGATTGCTGCCGGCGCCGACGCGCTGTTCAGTTTTTTACCGCCGTCGTGGGCACCGTTAAAGATGGAGATCGCCGCCTGCATGCTACTGATTCTGGTGGTACTGAATCTGCGCGGTGTGAAAGAGTCGATCACTTTTTTGCTGCCGATCTTCTTCGGCTTCGTCATCACCCATGCATTTCTAATCCTCTATGGCGTCGGCCGGCGCGTCGATCAACTCGATGCGCTGCTGCCGCAATCGATCGAGCATTTTTCCGCGCTATCGAGCGAGACCGGCATCCTGTTCGCAATCGCGCTGTTCTTACGCGCCTACGGCATGGGCGGCGGCACCTATACCGGCATCGAGGCGGTATCGAACAGCATTAATCTACTCAAGCCACCGCGCGTTCGGACCGGCAAGTGGGCCATGTTCTACATGGCGACGTCGCTGGCGTTTACCGCCGGCGGCATTATCTTGCTATACCTGCTGTGGGACGCGCACCCGAGCCCCGGCCAAACGCTGAACGCCGTCACCTTCTCCGCCATCGTTCACGATTGGCATTGGGGCAACATCGATATCGGTCACGGCGTCGTGGTAACCACGCTGATCTTCGAAGCCGGTCTGCTGTTCATCGCCGCCAATACCGGCTTCCTCGGCGGACCGTCGACGCTCGCTAACATGGCGGTCGATCATTGGGTGCCGCATCGCTTCGACCAACTCTCCGACCGCCTGGTAACCCGCAACGGCGTCATGCTCATGGGCCTGGCGGCGCTGATCGTGTTGTTATGGAGCCGCGGCCAAGTCGAGTTACTAGTGGTGCTTTACAGCATCAGCGTGTTTCTGACGTTTTCGCTAACGCTGTTCGGTTTGTGCGTCTATTGGTGGCAACATCGGCGCGAACGAAGTGGTTGGTGGCGACTGTTCCTAAGTCTCTGGGGCCTGCTCTCGACCGCGAGCATCTTGCTGGTCATGGTCGTCTCGAAATTCGTCGACGGCGGCTGGGCGGCGATTCTGGTGATCGGCAGCCTCATCGTCTTTTGCGCCGTCATCCACCGACACTACCAAAACGTTCGCCGGCAACTACTCGAGCTCGACGATATCCTGTCAAAATTACCGACCCCGCCGGTCGTCTCCATACCCCGCCTAACCGAAGGCGAACCGGCCGCGGTATTTTTCGTTTCCAGCTTCCGCGGCATCGGCATGCACACCCTGCTCAACACGCAACGACTGTTCCCCGGCCGCTTCAAGAATTTTGTTTTTATCAGCGTCGGCGAAGTCGATACCACGCGCATCAAAGACCACTCGATCGCCGAACTGAAACAACGCGTCGAGGAGCAGCTAAAAAAATACGTCGACTTCTGCCACCGCCACAACATGGCCGCCACCAGCGACAGCGCCTTCGGTACCGACCCGGTCGCGCAAACCGTACGCCTCGCCGAACAGACGCTAAAACGTTTCCCCGGCAGCGTATTTTTTGCCGGCACCTTAGGGCGTGTCACCAATTACGCCAACCACACCCAAATAGCCGCACAATAAATACCCGCCAGGAAGTTACGCGCCCGTTTGTCATAGCGCGTGGCAACGGCGCGGAATTGTTTGAGTTTGGCAAAGAAGTTTTCGATGAG
>JACQFZ010000041.1 GCA_016199745.1 Gammaproteobacteria bacterium | reverse complement strand
CGTCGGGCGATTGCGCTGGAGCCCGGCAACGCGGAAGCATACAACAGCCTCGCAACTGCATTGAAGAACCTGGGTCGCATGGATGAGGCGATAGCCGGTTGCCGCAAGGCGATTGCAATCAGGCCGGATTTCGCAGAGGCACACAACAATCTGGGGCTTGCATATCATGCGCAAGGCAAGCTGAACGAAGCTATTGCCTGTTACCACCAAGCGACTTCTATCAAACCGGACTACGCTGAGGCTCACTGTAATTGGGGGGCTGTGCTGCAACTACAAAACAAACCGGAGCCAGCCGCAGCTTGTTTTCGCATGGCACTTTCAGTCAGGCCTGACCTGGTTACAGCCCACTATAACCTTGGAATCGCGCTCTGCGCGCAATGCAATCTGGAAGAAGCGCTTGTCAGCTTCAATAAGGCGTTATCCCTTAAGCCGGATTATGCCGATGCCTATACCAATCTGTTATTTACCTGCGCCTATCACTCGCTGTTAACCCCAGATGAATACCTCGCCCAGGCGCGGGGCTGGGAACTAGCGTGCGTGCCCGAACAGGAAAGGCTCGCGGCACGGAACAAGAAGCTTGGGCGTGTGCAGCTGGCAGGACGGCGACTGCGGGTAGGCTATATTTCTGGAGACTTCCGGCAACACGCGGTAAGCTATTTTGTGGAGCAGCTCTTCGCCCATCATGACCGTTCACGGGTGGAAATATTTGCGTATGCAACTCATACTCAAGAAGATGCCGTAACGGAGCGGTTAAAAGTGCTGGCGGATTACTGGGTTCCGGTGATGGGGCTTGCCAATGTAGCGTTGCTTGATCGCATAGAAGCGGACGGCATAGACGTACTGATTGATCTATCGGGCCACACTGGGCATAACCGCATGGGAATTTTTGCTCGCCGCGCAGCACCGGTGCAAGCGCACTATCTGGGCTACTGCGCCAGCACTGGCCTGACTGAGATGGACTACTGGATAGGCGATGCGATTCTCACGCCGCCGAAGACGGATGGCCATTTTTGTGAGCAGGTCTGGAGACTGCCACGGGTGTGGGTAAGTTATGACGGTCAGGAGAGCGCCCCGCTTACTGGCTGGCAACCGGCGCAAGACGGAACAGTATGGTTAGGCAGTTTCAATAATCTGGGCAAGCTGACGCCAGCCACTTTTGCACTTTGGGCGAAGGTGCTGCACGCCCTGCCGGAAGGGAAACTGTTGTTGAAGACCAAGGGTCTGTCCGATGCAGGCAACCGACAGCGCATTCTGGACACGATGAGTGGGCATGGCATCGCGCTGGATCGGATTGAGCTTCAAGCGAGTGACCTTACTCCCGGTTGGGCGGAACACATGGCGTACTATGATCGCCTGGACATAGCACTGGATCCGGTTGGTGCGATGGGTGGCGGCACTACGACTTGCGATGCGCTGTGGATGGGGGTGCCGGTTGTTGCGCTGGAAGGCGATCGTATGGCTTCGCGCATGACAGCTTCGATGCTGAACGCAATTGGTCATGCAGAGTGGGTAGCTCAAACCGAGGCAGACTATATTGATAAAATTGTCGCTCTTGCGCGGGATGTAAAGTTGCGTCTATCGCTTCGATCCGGTCAACGCGAGCGCATGGCCGCGAGTGCATTGTGCGATGCAAAGGGCTTGGCTGCCTGTCTGGAAGATGCTTACGTTGAGATGTTCGGGCGCTGGTGGCAGTCGCCAGGTAAATGACGATTATAAAAATCATGCGAACTGAAAAAGCTCAGGCGGCAAGCAAGTCCTCAATCCGGAATATTCTGCAGGCTGCTGCCATTCACCAACAGGCTGGGCGTCTGCCTCAAGCGGAAGTGCTGTATCAGCAGGTGCTCCAGTTGGAACCAGATAATGCCGATGTGTTGCATAGTCTGGGAATGGTTGCGGGGCAATCGGGCAGGAATGAAAGGGCTCTTGATTTCATTAATAAGGCTATTGCCATCAGGCCTGCGGAAGCGGCCTATCACAACAGCATGGGCATAATCTGCAACGAGCTGGGCAGGCTGGATGAGGCGGTCGCCAGCTACCGCAAAGCGATTGAGCTCAAGCCGGATTATGCCGGCGCTTATTACAATATGGGGAACGCCCTGCGGACACAAAAGAAGCTGGAAGATGCGGTCGCCTGTTATCGCAAAGCGATCCTTTTCAGGCCGGATCATGTGAGCGCATATAACAACTTGGGTAATGTGCAACAGGAGCAAGGCAAGCTGGATGAGGCGATCACAACCCTGCGCAAAGCACTCCTGCTTATGCCTGAGCAGCCGGGGACGCACTTTAATTTGGGAAGCGCACTTCAGGCGCGAGGTGCGCTGGATGCTGCAATCGAAAATTATCGCCATGCGCTTGCGCTCAATCCGACATACGCGGAGGCGCACTTCAACCTGGGACTTGTACGCAAGATACAGGGTAATATCGAAGAGGCAGTTTCAAGCTATCGTCAGGCGCTGGCTATCAAGCCGGATTATGTCGCGGCGCATAATAATCTGGGCATGGCGCTCAAAGACCAGGGTAAGCTGGACGAAGCGATAGCCAGTTATCGGCGAGCGCTCGCGATCAGGCCGGACTATATCGATGCCTATAACAACCTTCTGTTTGTCTACAGTTACAACTCCATGCTTGCTCCGTCAGAATATCTGGTTCGCGCCCGAGGTTGGGAGCTGGCTTGCGTGTCGGAACAGGAGAGGCGCGAGGCACGGAGCAGGAAGTTTGAACGTCTGCCGCTTAGCGGAAGGCGGCTGCGCGTGGGTTATGTCTCGGGAGATTTTCGTCATCACGCGGTGAGCAATTTTATCGAGCGGCTCTGCATGCATCATGACCGTGAACGAGTAGAGTTATTTGCCTACTCGACCAATGCGCGACGGGATGCGGTAACCGACCGACTGCAGGCGCTAGTGGATCACTGGATTCCCGTTGCCGGAATGTCTGCTGCCGCAATCCGCGAGCGCATCGAGGCGGATGGCATAGACGTGCTTGTTGATTTGTCAGGGCACACGGGCCACAACCGCATGGGGGTGTTTGCGCTTCGTGCCGCGCCAGTGCAAATGCATTACCTGGGCTACTGCGCGAGTACGGGTCTGAGCGAGATGGATTACTTTATCGGGGATGAGATTCTGACGCCGCCGGAAATGGACAGCCATTTCAGCGAACGAGTCTGGAGGTTGCCGCGAATATGTGTGAGCTATGCAGGCAAGGCGGATGCTCCCGTTGCCGATTGGCATCCGGCGCAAGACGGAACGTTATGGGTGGGTAGCTTCAACAGCCTGAACAAGTTGACGCCCGCGACCTTGTTACTTTGGTCCAGGGTGCTGCATGCCCTGCCCGAAGGGAAGCTGTTGTTGAAGGCCAAGGAATTGGCCGATGCGGGCAACTGCCAGCGCATTCTGGAAGTCATGGCTGGGCACGGTATTTCTGCCAGCCGCATCGAGCTCCAATCCAGCAATATCACCCCCGGCTGGAAAGAGCACATGGCCTACTATGACCGCCTGGACGTAGCGCTGGATCCGGTCGGCGCCATGGGCGGCGAGACGACAACCTGCGATGCGCTATGGATGGGAGTGCCGGTAATCGTGCTGGAGGGAGATCGCAGAGCCTCGCGCATGTCGACTTCGATGCTCAACGCAATCGGGCATCCGGAGTGGGTGGCAAAAACCGAGGTGGAATATATTGATAAAACCATTGCTCTTGCGCGCAATGTAGCGTTGTGCAAGGCGTTGAGGACAAACCAGCGCGCACGCATGTCCGCGAGCCCGTTGTGCGATGCGCAAGGCCTGGCTACTTGTCTGGAAGACGCCTATATCGCGATGATCGAACGGTGGCAAAACACACAGCAGTCATGACCAAACCTGGACGTAACGATCCCTGCCTCTGTGGCAGCGGGAAAAAATTCAAACAGTGCTGTATGCGCCTCGAAGAGCATAAGGCAGTATGCGGCCCATCAGTCGCTAATCTTCTCCAGGCAGCGATCGCTCACCACAGATCCGGCCGCTTGCATCAGGCCGAAGCTATATATCAGCAAATACTCCAACAGGAGCCGGGTCACCCCGATGCCCTGCACTGGCTGGGCGTCATCGCAGGACAATCCGGGAAGAAAGAAGTGGCCGTTGAGCTTATCGGTAGCGCCATAACCGGCAAACCTGTAGAGCCGCTTTTCCACAATAGTCTGGGTATCGTTCTCCGTGAGCAAGGAAAACTGGACGCAGCCATTGCCAGTTACCGCAAGGCGCTTGCGCTTAAACCGGACTTCGCTTTGGCGCATTACAACCTGGGGAATGCGCTCAAGGAAAAGGGAGACTGGAACGAAGCAATTACCAGCTATCGCAAAACGATTGCGCTCGAACCCGGTCATGCCATGGCGCAGAATAATCTGGGGCTGGTCTTCCAGGATGTGGGCCGATTGAACGAGGCCATTGCCTGCTATCGCAGGGCGGCTGCAATTTCACCCGACCTTGCCGAGGCGTACTGTAATCTGGGGATGGTGTTCAAGGATCAGGGCATGCTGAATGCGGCGCTCACCAGCTTCAATCAGGCGCTATCAATCAAGCCTGATTATGCGGATGCTTATTCCAACCTCCTGTTCACCTTCGCCTATAACGCCCTGCTTGCTCCATCAGAGTATCTTGCGCGCGCGCGCGGTTGGGAGCTGGCTTGCGTGCCAGAGCCGCTTAGGCGTGTGGCGCGGAGTCGGACTTTAAGGAGGTTAACATTTGCCGGGAGACGGCTGCGAGTAGGCTACGTCTCCGGTGATTTTCGCCAGCATGCGGTGAGCTATTTCGTGGAGCAGCTCTTCGCTCAACATAACAGGGAGCGGCTGGAGATATTTGCCTACTCCAATTCAGGTATGCGTGATGGCGTAACGGAGCGGATACAAGCGTTGGTGGATCACTGGACTCCCGTGGTAAATGTATCTGATATGGAATTACTGCAACGTATCGAAGCGGATGGCATAGATGTACTGGTTGACCTGTCGGGCCATTCCGGCCTCAATCGTATGGGCGTGTTTGCTGGCCGCGCTGCGCCGGTGCAGGTGCATTATCTGGGCTATTGCGCCAGCACAGGCTTGAGTGCGATGGATTACTGGATAGGCGACGAGATTCTGACGCCGCCGGAGACGGATAGCCATTTCAGCGAACAGGTCTGGCGGCTGCCCCGGATATGGCTGAGCTATGATGCCCAGGCGGCAGCCCCGCTTTCTGCATGGCAGCCGGTGCAAGACGGGACGATATGGGTGGGCAGCTTCAACAATCTGGGTAAGCTGACTTCTGCTACTTTAGCGCTTTGGGCAAAAGTGCTGCATGCATTGCCTGAAGGGAAGCTGTTGCTGAAGACCAAAGGATTGGCCGATCCAGGCAATTGCCAGCGCATCCTGGGCGAGATGGCCAGGCATGGCGTGGCGGCGGATCGCATCGAACTTCAGTCCGGCAATATCACGCCTGGCTGGAAAGAACATATGGCGTACTACGACCGCCTGGATATTGCATTGGATCCGGTCGGAGCGATGGGTGGCGGCACCACGACTTGCGATGCGCTATGGATGGGCGTGCCGGTTGTTGCGCTGGAAGGTGATCGTATGGCTTCGCGCGTGACGGCTTCAATGCTTAACGCAATCGGGCATCCGGAATGGGTGGCCCAAACCGGGGAGGAATATGTTGATAAAACCATTGCTCTTGCGCGCAATGTAGCGTTGCGCAAGGCGTTGAGGACAAACCAGCGCGAACGCATGTCCGCGAGTCCGTTGTGCGATGCGCAAGGCTTGGCTACTCGTCTGGAAGATGCCTACATTGAGATGTTCAGACGGTGGCAAGCTGCCCAAGGTCAACGATCATGAACAAGCCTGAACGCAACGCTCCCTGCCCTTGTGGCAGCGGAAAAAAATATCAGGAGTGCTGCCTGACTAAAGATAGTGCCGCACACGCTGCAAGCCGCTGGGGTTCGATGTCTCAGCCATACCAGACGGGGCACTATAAGCTCACGCCCGGAACTGCACATGTTGCCGCAGCCACACGTCCCAGTGCGCCGGGTGCAACAACGAGTGGCAGCTTCAAACAGCCGATGCGCGAGCTAGGCAATGCCGATGCACAATACAATCTGGGAAACAAATTACTAATCGCCGGCAGGCTGGATGAAGCTATTTCCAGTTACCGCAAGGCGATTTCAATGCACCCGAATTTTGCCAAGGCGCACTGCAATCTGGGGCTTGCGCTCAAGGCGCAGGATAATCTGGATGGCGCCATTGCCAGCTATCGCGCAGCGATTGCGTTGGAGCCGAATTTTGCCCTGGCGCATTACAACCTGGGGAATGCGCTTCAGGTAACAGGAAATGTGCAGGAAGCGATAGCAAGCTATGGCAAGGCGCTGTCCCTCAAGCCGGATTATGTCGATGCATACACTAATTTGTTATTTAACTATGCTTACCACGCCCTGTTGTCTCCGCAGGAGTATCTTGCCCTGGCGCGAGGCTGGGAACGGGCTTGCGTTCCCGAGATGGCGCGACAGGCAGCTCAAGGCAAGAGATTTGGGCGCGCGCCGCTTGCCGGGCGCCTGCTGAAAATAGGTTATGTCTCCGGAGATTTCCGCGAACACGCGGTGAGCTATTTTGTGGAGCAGCTATTTACCCATCATGATCGATCCAGGGTGGAAGTGCATGCCTATTCAATCTATGGCCAGCGCGATGCCGTTACTGACCGTCTGCAAGCCTTGGTGGAACATTGGATTCCTGTCGAAGGCAGCACGGATGCAGCATTCATGAGTCGCATCGAGTCGGATGAGATAGATGTGCTTGTGGACCTTTCCGGACACACCGGCCCCAATCGCATGACCGTGTTCGCCCGCCGCGCAGCACCGGTGCAGGCGCATTATCTGGGCTATTGCGCGAGCACGGGTGTGAGCGAGATGGATTACTGGATCGGGGATGAGATCCTGACGCCACCGCAGACGGACAGCCACTTCAGCGAACGGGTCTGGAGGTTGCCAAGGGTATGGGTAAGTTACGACGGCAAGAAGGAAGCGCCGGTTTCAGGTTGGGGCTCCGATCCTGATGGCACGGTGTGGGTGGGAAGCTTTAACAATCTGGGGAAATTGACGCCAGCCACTTTTGCACTTTGGGCCAGAGTGTTGCATGCGTTGCCCGAAGGGAGGCTGCTGCTGAAGACCAGGGAGTTGGCCGATGCGGGCAACCGGCAGCGCGTTCTGGATGTCATGGCTGGACATGGTATTCCAGCCAGCCGTATTGAGCTTCAATCGCGCAATGTCACACCCGGCTGGAAGGAGCACATGGCGTATTACGACAGGCTGGACATCGCGCTGGATCCGATCGGGGCCATGGGAGGCGGCACCACGACTTGCGATGCACTGTGGATGGGTGTGCCGGTTATTGCGCTGGAAGGCGATCGCATGGCATCGCGCATGACGGCTGCGATGCTGAATGCGATTGGGCATTTGGAATGGGTTGCTGGTTCCGATGAGGAATATGTGGGCAAGGTGGTTGCTTTGGCCCGTGATGTTGCACTACGCAAGATACTGCGCCCGGCACAGCGCGAACGCATGTCCGCGAGTCCGTTGTGCGACGCAAAAGGTTTGGCTGCCTGTCTGGAGGATGCTTACATCGAGATGTACGGACAATGGCAAATCGATCAAGGCCGGCAGTCATGAGCAAACCCGGACGCAACGATCCCTGCTCCTGCGGCAGCGGTAAAAAATACAAGCAGTGTTGCCTCGGCAAAGCGGAGGCGATGCCTGGCCTTGCAACCCAAACCATGAAATCCGCCGGACACGGTTCCGGCGCGAACGATGTGCGACTTCTGTTCAGGGACGCCTGCCTCATGCAGCAACAAGGCAGGCTGGATGAGGCGCTTGCAGTTTATAAGAAAGTGGTCGCACTCAAGCCGGATTATGCGGAGGCGTATAACAACATGGGGCTTGCGCTGCAACAGCAGGGCAAGCTGGATGAGTCGGCTGCCTGCTATGGCAACTCGATCATGCACAAGCCCGAGGTTGCCAGTACGCACTACAACCTGGGAAACCTGCTCCAGGATCAGGGCCGGCCGGACGAGGCCATTGCCAGCTACCGCAAGGCGCTTGCGCTCAAGCCGGATTACGTCGAAGCCTTTAGCAATCTGCTTTTGGCGATGCAGTACTCCAACCATTACAGCCCGGCAGAAACCTTTGCCGAGCATTTGCGTTTCGCGGAGCGATTCGAGGCACCGCTCAAGCCATACCGGATGGCCCATGCAAATATGCGCAATCCGGAGAAGCGACTCAAGGTGGGTTATGTTTCCAGTGATTTTCGCAATCATGCCGTGGCGCATTTCATGGAGCCTATCCTGACTAGCCACGACAAGGCGAAAATCGAGGTCTATTGCTACTACAACAACCTGATTCATGATCGTGTCACTGAGCGCATCAGAGTGGCATCCGATCATTGGGTGCCATGCGTGGAATTATCCGACGAGCAACTGGCGGCGCGCATCCGCAACGATGGTATCGATATACTGGTTGATTTGTCCGGCCACACCGGAGGGAACCGCCTGCTGGTTTTTGCGCGCAAACCTGCACCACTACAGATCACCTGGATAGGCTATCCCGGCACTACCGGGCTGGAGGCGATGGATTATAGGCTGACCGATGAGGCATTGAATCCGACAGGAGAAACCGAGCGGTTCTATACCGAGACATTGCTGCGCTTGCCGAACAGTTGCGTCTTTCAGCCCGCTGCGGAAAGCCCTCCGGCTAATGCGCTGCCTGCGCTGGCAGCGGGGCAAATTACCTTTGCCTGTTTGAACAATCCCGTGAAAATCAGCCAGCAGGCGATTCGCCTGTGGTCGCGCATTTTGCTGGCGCTGCCTCGGTCCAGGTTGATGCTGGGCAATGCTACGGATGCCCTGTTGCAACAAAAGCTGAAGGATATGTTCAATCAATGCGGCATAGGCGAAGCACGGCTGGTGCTGCACCCGCGAATGTCGATGGCGGATTATCTGGCGCTGCACCAGCAGATAGATTTGGCGCTGGACTCGTTTCCCTACAATGGCGGGACGACCACCAGCCACTCCTTGTGGATGGGGGTGCCGGTCATCAGCCTGACAGGTGACAAGGCGGCCTCGCGCATAGGCAGCACGTTGCTGACGCGGGTGGGCCTGGGTGAGTTCGTTGCCAGATCGGAAGAAGAATATTTCGAGTGTGCGCTTAAGGTGGTGGGCGACCTGCCCGGACTGGCGCAGATACGGCAAACGCTTCGGAATCGGATAGCGGAGAATCTGAACGCTGATCCCGCGCAGTTGACGCGCAGTCTGGAGCAGTTGTACAGAACCATTTGGCGGGAATGGTGCGATACATGAACGCGGCACTGTTGGCATATGGCAGATATGCCTGCTTATTAAAAATCTCTGGTGCGGTTGTACGGAGAATGGCGAATACTGCGCGGAGTGCCTCATGAAGCTCGCTGTCATGCAACCCTATTTTTTCCCCTACATAGGCTATTGGCAGTTGCTCCATGCCGCAGATACATTCGTGCTGCTTGATGATGTGCAGTACATTCAGGGTGGCTGGATCAACAGGAACAGAATATTGAAGCTGGGCGGTGGCTGGCGATATATATCTGTGCCGCTGAAGAAGCATTCGGCAAACGAACCCATAAAAAATATCCATGCGCATGGTAATGACTGGAAGCTGCCCATCCTGCGGCAATTGGAACATTATGGGCATAAAAACCGGGCGCCGCATTACCGCGAGGTGAAGGAGTTGCTGCAAGAGATTTTTTCAAGAATCGGGAACGAAGAGAGCATCGTCAAGATCAACGAATCTATCGTTCATGAGGTATGCCAATATCTGGGCGTCACCACGCGGGTGCTCACCTCGTCCAGCCAGAATCTGGACTATGCCAATGTCCATGATGCGGGGGAGTGGTCGTTAAGGATCGCGGAGCAGATGCGGGCGCGAGAGTATATAAATCCGATTGGCGGGAAAGGATTATTCGATCCGGGTAAATACCAGGCTAGTAATGTTAAACTTTCTTTCCTGAAAAGCGATGCGATCAATTACGCTCAGGGCGGCGAATTCGAGCCATCATTGTCCATAGTGGATGTTTTGATGTTTAACGGAGCGGCGGGAACACGGGAGTTGCTGGACAAGTACTCTATCGAATCCGCATGGTGATGGATGGTGGGAAACAAAGAGCATGAGGAATCAATCAATATGGCAGGAACCCTTTCCGTGAGCGGCGATAAAACGTCTTATCCCAAGCTCGACTCAGACGCGTATGCGAGATCACAGCACCCCGACGATTTCTGGGGGCAGATACGGCGCACGGTGCAAGGCAAGCCCGTGACGGACGACCAGATAGCACTGATAGTCGGAGCGATACAAAGAGAGCTTGAGCTGGATTCCGGCGGCGTTCTGCTTGATCTGGCGTGCGGCAATGGAGCGCTTGCCCACCTGTTTCTTGATTCCTGTGCCGAGTATCTGGGCGTTGATATTTCCGAATACCTGATTTCGGTTGCAAAGAAGAATTTCGAGGTCGCTCCCAAAGCCATATTCGCAGTCCACGATGTGCTGGAATATGTGCGTCAGGAAGCGAGGCCCGAGCGTTTCACCAAGGCACTGTGTTATGGCAGCTTCTCCTATTTCCCGGCTGCGGAAGAAACGCTGCGCCTGTTGTTCGAGAGATTCTGCAATGTTCAACAACTGTTCATAGGCAATTTGCCCGACAAGAGCATGGCCGGGAAATTCTATCTGAATCGGACGCCTGGTCCGGAAGAGTTGGCCGACCCCTGTTCGCAGATCGGGATATGGCGGTCGCGGGATGAGTTCACAGCGCTGGCTGAGGCGGCGGGATGGCGGGTACGGTTTTCGGTCATGCCCCCCGAATTTTACGCGGCACACTATCGCTATGACGCACTGCTTAGCCGGCCGGCGAACGGAAGATGAAGCGCGTGCAAAAGCTTAAAAGCAACGTCAATGAACTTGCAATATTCGGGACCGAGAGCTTGTTCGGTTCGCCGAAATCAACCTCGAATCTGGTGGCGCCGGATTTCGATGTATTCCTGAATTACTCCAGAGTTTTCTTCGAGCATCAGCAATATACGAACAACGGTGCACTGGTAAGGCTGCTTGAGCAGCGGCTCGCAAGTTTCCATCAGACGGAGTTCTGCGTCACTTTTTGCAGCGGTTTCTGGGGGCTGGTTCTTGCGATGAGTGCGCTTGCCATCAAGGGGCGCAGCGAGGTCATCATGCCATCACTGACTTACCGCCGCATGGCAGACATTGCCTCATGGGCAAAGCTGAAACCCCATTTCTGCGAAGTGGAAGAAAGTTCGCTGGCGCAAAGTGCGGCGACGGTGAGCCGTTGCATCAACGCAAATACAGCGCTGATCGTTGCCGTGCATCCGTTTGTAAATTGTTGCGAAGTGGCAGAGCTGGTTGCGCTGGCGCAAGAGCACAATATCCCTCTCCTGTTTGATTCGGTCGAGTCCCCATACGAGTTCGTGGCTGACGGAAAGGTCGGCGGGTTCGGGGATGCTGAATGTTTTTCACTCCATGCCAGCAAGCTGCTGAATGGCTTCGAGGGCGGTTACCTCACGACCAATAATGCGGAGCTTGCGAAGCAATTGATTCTGGTGCGTGGTTTTGGATTCGAAGGGAAAGACAACGTCAAGGTGGCCGGTGGATTGAATGCAAAGATGAATGAAGTCCATGCGGCGATGGCGCTCGGCTGTCTCGACGATCTTGAAGATCAGGTATTGCGTAACAGGCAACGGTATTACACCTATAAAGATCAGCTCGCGGCCATTCCCGGAATACGCTTGGTCGAATTCCTTGCGGATACCCCGACAAGCTACAAAAATATTCTGGTGGAATTCCTGGATGTATGGCCGCTGACGCGCGCGGATACGCTTGCCATCCTGAATGCGGAAAAGATTTACGCGCGCGCCTACTACTCTCCTCCCTTGCACCGCAAACGTGTGGGCTACCCATGCGTGCCTGTAGACCTGCCACTGACGGATGCGCTCGCCGAGAGATATGCTCTCCTGCCTTGCGGCCATCAGGTGAGCGAGGATGATGTTCGCGACATCGTCGGCTTGCTGGATTTCATCCGCAACAATGCGGCACAAATCGCAAACCGGTTGCGCGCAGGCGGTAAGGAATAGCATGAACACACACAAACTCGCATTTTTCGGGTCGCCACCCGAGTTCGACAAGGTGCTTCCTGTAGGGCAGCTCTATTTCCCTTCATGGGAGCGTTATGTTGCATCGTTTCGAGGAATATTCGAGCGGCAGTATTACACCAACCAGGGGCCGCTGACCAACGAACTCGAACAGAAGCTCGAACAATTCCTCGGGGTGCGGCATGTGGTCTGCGTGACCAACGCCACCATAGGGCTGATGATGGCGGCAGAGTCCATGGGGCTATCAGGCAAGGTCATCCTTCCTGCATACACCTTCATCGCTTCGGCGCAATCGCTGACGTGGGCTGGTCTCGAACCGGTTTTTTGCGACATCGATCCGTTGACGCATCAAATGGCACTGGATCAGATAGACGCATTAATCACGGATGATGTTAGCGCGATCATGGGGGTGAACCTGTGGGGTGGATCGTGCAACCCGAGTGCGCTTTCAGAGTTGGCGCATGCACGAGGCGTGCAGTTGTATTTTGATTCTGCGCATGCCTTCGGCTGCAAGGTTGGCGGCGTTTCCATTGGCAATTTCGGGAAAATGGAGGTTTTTTCCTTCCACGCAACAAAGATACTGAGTGCGGCGGAAGGCGGTTGCATCTGCACCAACGATGATGCCTTGGCTGTGCGTCTGAGGAACATCCGTAGCGGTTATGGCATAGAGCAGGCTGTAGAAGTCGACAGGACTTCAAATGGACGGATGTCGGAAGCACAAGCGGCTGTCGCGCTCATGAGCCTGGAGGATTTTCCTGCGAACCGGGAAAACAATGAGCGCCTGTACCGGATATACGAGCAGCGTCTTGCAGGTATTCCTGGCTTGCACCTTGTGCGCCCGACGGGAGTCAGCGTCTCGAATTACCAGTACGTCGTGTGCATGGTCGACGAAGCAGAGTTCGGGCTTCCCAGAGATGCGCTGCTTGCCGTTCTTAATGCGGAAAATATCAATGCCCGGCGCTATTTCTATCCCGGTGTGCACCGTTGCGTTCCTTATGTTCACGGGCAGGCTTATTATCCCGATCGTTTGCCGAACACCGATCGTGCTTGTGCTTCATGTATCCAGTTTCCGATAGGCGCGCTGGTTTCGGATGGGGCTGCGGGGCGCATCTGTGACGTCCTTTCAAGGATACATCATGCTGCGCCGAATATTCGCGTGGCCCTGAAGCCAGGTTCAGCGGGTGGATGAGATTCACGTCGGGAAAGAACGTTTGATAAAATCCGGCTTCCCATCCAGGATGAAGATTGGCGTTGGGGTGTTGGGCTGGGTGCAGGGACTTCGATAAACCTGTCCACAAGGATTTTTAATTTGTCAGGGGTGGAGAAATTATGAAAGCCGTTATTCTGGCTGGTGGACTCGGCACCCGCATCAGTGAGGAGTCCCACCTGAAACCCAAGCCGATGATAGAGATCGGCGGCAGGCCCATCCTGTGGCACATCATGAAGATATACTCCCATTACGGCATCAACGATTTCGTGATTTGTCTGGGCTACAAGGGTTATATCGTCAAGGAGTATTTCGCCAATTATTTTCTGCATATGTCGAACGTGACTTTCGACATGGCGCAGAACCGCATGGAAGTGCATGAACGTTATGCCGAGCCGTGGCGTGTTACGTTGGTGGACACCGGGCAGGACACGCTGACTGGCGGGCGCCTGCAGCGTGTGCGCGATTATCTGGGTGGCGAGACTTTTTGTTTTACCTATGGTGATGGCGTCACTAATCTGGATATAGGTGCAACGCTGGAATTCCATCGTGCTCACGGCAAGAAGGCGACCGTTACCGCGATCCAGCCGCCGGGTCGTTATGGGGCCCTGAACCTGGATGGGAGCGAAGTGCGGAGTTTTCAGGAGAAACCGGCAGGCGACGGCGCCTGGATCAACGGCGGTTTTTTTGTGCTGGAGCCATCCGTGTTCGACTACATTCATGGCGACCAGACCAGTTGGGAGCAGGAACCCTTGCAGCAACTGGCGCAGGAGGGACAGTTGATGTCCTATCAGCACGCCGGATTCTGGCAGGCGATGGATACCTTGCGCGACAAGAATCATCTGGAAGAATTATGGAGCAGCAATCCGCCCTGGAAAGTGTGGGCATGAAATTGTTTGGCGGCTTGTATCATGGGCGCAAGGTTCTGCTGACCGGGCATACCGGCTTCAAGGGAAGCTGGCTCGCGCTATGGCTTACGCAACTGGGAGCGGAGGTGTCCGGTGTGGCGCTGCCGCCGGATACGAACCCCAATCATTGGGATTTGCTCAAGCTGGACATGCCGGACCACAGGCTGGACATCCGCGATTATTCTGCTCTGGAAAGCGTCGTAAAAAATATTCAGCCCGAGATCGTTCTTCATCTGGCCGCGCAGCCGCTCGTGCGCCGCTCCTATCGCGAGCCATTGGAAACCTGGGCGACCAATGTCATGGGCACTGCCAACTTGTTCGAAGCATGCCGCAATGCGAAGAGTGTGCGCGCCATCGTGGCGGTGACCACCGACAAGTGCTACGAGAACAAGGAATGGGATCGCGGCTACAACGAATCGGATCGCCTCGGCGGGCACGATCCTTACAGCGCATCGAAAGCCGCAGCGGAACTGGTGGCGGCCAGTTATCGCAGCGCATTTTTTCATGAGGCGCATAGCCCCTTGCTGGCTACTGCGCGAGCCGGAAATGTCATCGGCGGCGGCGACTGGTCCGAAGACCGGCTGATCCCCGACCTGGTGCGGGCGATCGCTTGCGGCAAACCGTTGGAAATCCGTTCGCCGCAGGCTACACGTCCTTGGCAGCATGTGCTCGAATCCCTGAGCGGCTATCTGCTGCTCGGGCAAGGATTGCTCGAAGGACGCAAGGAATTTGCGCAGGCCTGGAATTTCGGCCCGGCCCCCGAAGATAATCGCAGCGTCGCGGAGATATTGGCGCGCCTGAAAATCCATTGGCCGGAACTGGACTGGAAAACAACGGATCGCCCCCAGCCGCACGAAGCCGGGTTGCTTTATCTCGACAGTAGCAAAGCGCATACGCGGCTAGGCTGGCAACCCACGTGGTCGCTGGACGACGCGCTGACGGCCACTGCGGAATGGTATCGCGCATATTTGCTGGATGGTCATATCGAGAGTCGCTCCCAGCTTGCCGCATTCATCGCGCAAGCGCAGATTGCGCAACGGGAGTGGGCTGCGTGAAGATATTGCATACTGCACTGCCGGGTGTGCTGGTCGTCGAAGCCGTTCCAATTGCCGATGATCGCGGCGCATTCACCCGCTTGTATTGCGAGCGCGAACTGGCCTCCATTATCGGCGACCGTCGCATCGTGCAGATCAATCACTCGCGTACGGCAAAGATCGGTGCGGTGCGCGGCATGCACTATCAGCATCCGCCGCATGCGGAAATGAAACTGGTGCGCTGCCTCAAGGGGCGCGTGTGGGATGTGGCGGTTGACCTGCGCGCGGGCTCGCCGACTTTTCTGCAATGGCACGCCGAAGAACTTGCGCCGGGCAATGCGCGCATGATGGTCATACCGGAAGGCTGCGCACATGGTTTTCAGGTGCTGGAGCCGGACAGTGAATTATTGTATCTTCACACCGCA
The DNA here is from genome assembly GCA_016199745.1 of Gammaproteobacteria bacterium. Classification (NCBI taxonomy): domain Bacteria; kingdom Pseudomonadati; phylum Pseudomonadota; class Gammaproteobacteria; species Gammaproteobacteria bacterium. The sequence goes on along the minus strand of JACQFZ010000041.1, from coordinate 2,248 downwards.
TTTTATACGCCCGAAGCGGAGGATGGAGTGTCATGCAATGATCTGCGTTTGGGCATCACGTGGCCGCTGCCGGTTGCCGATCTCTCGCGGCGCGACAGCAATCACCCTGCGTTAACCCCCAGCTATCCCGGAATCCGGTGTGAATCATGATGACAGTTACAAGTACACCGAGTCGTGAAGCGCCATGTCCCTGCGGAAGCGGGAAGCGGTATGAGTCATGCTGCCTTGGTAAGGATAATGCGGGACGCGGTGCAAGCCGATGGGGTGCGACCGCGCAGGCGTATCAAGCGGGGCAATACAAGCATACGGTGGGGGCAGGCAAAGTTGCGCCAGCGGCTGCCCCGCGCCTGGTTGCGCAGCCGCAATCAGGCAATGCCGAGAGCCATTACGCCCAAGGGAACAAACTGCTCATCGCGGGCAAGCTGGAGGAGGCGGTGGTGAGCTATCGCCGTGCGATCGGGGCTGCTGGACGAGGCCATAGCGATGTTCCACAAGGCGCTTGCGATCAGGCCGAATTATGCCGAGGTATATAACAATCTGGGCAGTGCGCTACAGGAACGGGGGCGGCTGGAAGAGGCTGTCGCCAGTTATCGCAAGGCCATCGCGCTCAAACCCGATTTTGCCGAGGCGCACAGCAACCTGCTTTTCTGCCTGAACTATCACCCGGATTTATCTGCCGAGGCTATCTTTGCCGAATATCAGCGCTGGAACGAAGTTCATGCCCGTCCCGTACTCAAGGGAGATGTGAGCCATGGCCATGGGCGCGACCCCGAGCGCCGTCTGCGGGTGGGATATGTGTCGCCGGATCTCCGGCAGCATTCTGCCCGCCACTTCATTGAGCCCTTGCTGTCGCATCACGACAAGACCCAGGTCGAAGTGTTTGCCTATGCGCAAGTTGCAGCAGAGGATGCAGTCAGCGCAAGGCTGAAGGGCTATACGGATCACTGGATAAACACGGTTGGCATGAGCGATGAAGCGCTGGCGCAAATGATACGCCGGGATGGCATAGACATATTGATCGATCTGGCCGGCCATACCGCCGGCAACCGCCTGCTGGTATTCGCGCGCAAGCCGGCGCCGATCCAGATGTCCTGGATGGGCTATGGATACACGACGGGCCTGGAGGCGATAGATTATTTTCTGGGGGATGCAGCCTTCACCCCGCAAGGCTGTGAGCCCGTGTTCTCGGAACGCATCGTGCGCCTGCCTGCATTTGCTGCGTACCGGCCTGATGCCGACATGGGCGAGCCCGGCCCCTCACCGGTGCAGCAAACTGGAAGCATCACCTTCGGCTCCCTGTCGCGCTCCATACGCATCAACCATAGGGTGATCCGCACCTGGGCTGCGCTGCTCCAGCGCGTGCCTGGATCACGGCTGATCATTAACAGCCGCAACCTTCAATCCGCGAGCCAGCAAGCCGAGATGCAGCAGCGATTTGCCCAGTATGGAACCGGGGCGGAGAGGTTGTTGCTGGGCTATGACAGTCCGCCATGGGATCTGCTGCGCAAGATAGACATCAGCCTGGATTGCTTCCCGCACAACTCGGGCACAACGCTGATCGAGAGTCTGTACATGGGCGTTCCCTATGTCACCCTGGCAGAGCGCCCGTCGGTGGGGTGCATCGGCTCGTCCTTTCTGCGGAACGCGGGGCATCCAGAATGGATCGCCGCGACGGAAGCGGAATACGTGGACAAGGCAGCGGCATTGGCTGCGAACAAGGAGAGGCTGGCATCGTTGCGCGCGAATCTGCGCGGTCAGGTGCAAGCGAGTCTGCTGATGGACGAAGCAGGCTTTGCGCGCTCGGTAGAAACAGCTTGCCGCGATCTCTGGCGGCAGTGGTGTGTGCTGAAAGGATGAGGCCATGGTGACAGCTACAAGTACACCGAATCGTAACGCGCCGTGTCCTTGCGGAAGCGGGAAGCCGTATGAGTCATGCTGCCTTGGCAAGGATAATGCGGCACGCACCTCAAGCCGATGGGGTGTGACGGCGCAGCCGTATCAAACGGGGCAATACAAGCATACGGTGGGAACAGGCAAAGTTGCGCCTGCTGCTCCGCGCACCGTTATGCATCCGGCACCGGGCAATGCCGAAAGCCATTATGCCCAGGGGAACAAACTGCTCATCGCGGGCAAGCTGGAGGAGGCGGTGGTGAGCTATCGCCGTGCGATCGAGCTCAGGCCTGCCCTGATAGAAGCATACGGCAATCTTGGTGTGGCGCTTCAGGCTTTGGGGCGACTGGATGAAGCT
>JACQFZ010000040.1 GCA_016199745.1 Gammaproteobacteria bacterium | reverse complement strand
TACCGCCCCGCGCCGTACCGCGCGCTTTGTTACATTGTTAGGATCGCTCTTGATTCAGATCCCTAGCGTCACCGGGTGACACCGGTGGTTTTCTCCCTCCTTGGGAAAACAACTTCACGACACAGCCTCGTGTCGCACTAAAAACATGGACATGATACGACTCCCTTTTTTTAGGTGGGATTAGGCTTGTGGTTGACGAAAGGAAAACTCCGCCGCGATACAGCGCGCGCATTTGGTAAAAATGCTGCGAACGATGACGCGTGAATACGAGACGCGATTAAATATCGCTTCTTGATGCAGATAGATCGAGCTGGAAAAAGGCGAAACGAAAGAACCTTGCACGCACACGCTCCCTATGTTTTTTTCTGGATGTGCAACCAGTGGAGCGTTTCTATCAGAAAAGATTCTGCCGAGGCAACCCTGCTTACCGGGAAAAGCAGGGTTGTTAAATTCTATTGATTCCCTGATTTACCTCTAATGCCCAAGCAACCTCTGTAGCGTGCGCCATGCGCACGATTAGTCTGGATGCCACTGAAAACGATCATGCTACGAGAATTTAACAGCCCTGCCTGGAAAAGTGCGCGATAAGCGCGCCCACAATTCCGACAAATGCGCGACTGCGCTCGTCGTCTGCCTCTCGGTTTTTCCTTCGTGATTAAACCGGGGATGAACAGCAACGTCGGGTTATGTTGGTGCGTAGGGAGTCAAATGCAATTGCCCTGAGCGCAACCATCCCTCCCCTGCTTTTTGCGGGGGTCGAAGCGAGATGATGGCGAAATTTAGCGCGCGCCCAAGACCGACGCCGCCTTATCGACATCCTTGGGTTTGACCCACAACATACCGCTGTAACTGCGGTTACCGGCACTCGCCGCATCGATCGCTGTAACATTGATCTTGGCGTCGGCTAACCGCTGCATGACCGAGCCGACAGCACCCGATTGATCGTCGCCTTGGATCAAAAACACCGTCTTCGACGCGCGCAGCTTGATCCCCACGCGCTCGGCGGCTGCCCGAAATACTGCGACGTTTTCCGGCACGAAATCGAGCTGCGCCTTACCTCGGGCGCTCGGAAAGCCGGTGAAGGCCAACAAATTAACGCCGGCCTGTGCCAACTCTGCCAACAAACGTGCCGCCTCGCCGCGCCGATTGGCGACACTGATCGCAAAATATTCCTTTTTCTGAATCGTTTCCGCCATTGCTCCTCCTTGTCCCCGGGTGGGGCCGATTGTTGTTGCTTGATTACCGTAACAGACGGCCGACGCGGCGAAAACTGATGCGAAGTCGAAGCTTTTTGTAACGGCGGGTTACAATCCGCGCCACAAAAACCACGCGGACTTGTCCTTGTATCAGCTGATTCGGCCCCTACTGTTCCGGCTCGACCCCGAGCGTAGCCACCACGTCGCCTTCGGCTTATTGCGTGCCGGCTACTATGTTCCCGGCGTTGCCGCTTGCCTGCGGTCGCAGTTCGCCGGCCGCACGCCGGCGTTACCGGTCGAGCTGATGGGACTGCATTTTCCGAATCCGGTCGGCTTGGCCGCCGGTCTCGACAAGGACGCGCGCTACGTATCCATGCTCGCCGATCTCGGTTTCGGTTGGCTCGAGCTCGGCACCGTCACACCGCAACCGCAAGCCGGGAATCCGAAACAGCGGCTGTTCCGCCTCCCAGCACAGCGGGCGATTATCAACCGCATGGGGTTTAACAACGACGGCGTCGGCGCCTTCGTCGAACGACTGATGCGCCGACCGAAGCCGTGCCTACTGGGCATCAACATCGGCAAGAACAAGGACACGCCGAACGAGCGTGCGATCGACGACTACTTATATGCACTTCGTGCGGTATATATCCACGCCGCCTACATCACCGTAAACATATCGTCGCCGAATACGCCGGGCCTACGCGCATTACAAAATCAAGATTTAGCGGGGCTGCTGCAAGCGCTAAAAATCGAGCAGGCGGCATTGACGCGCGCGCATGGATTGTATGTGCCGTTGGCACTGAAGATTGCGCCCGACTTGAGCGACGAACAAGTTGAATGGATCGCGCAAACCGTAATGGCGGAGAAATTCGACGCCGTAATCGCTACCAACACCACGCTGGCGCGTCCCCAACTCAATCACGTATTGCTCGCCACCGAGACCGGCGGCTTGAGCGGCCATCCACTCAAGCGGCTATCCACCGCCATCATCAATAAACTCTATCGGCAATTACGCGGACGCGTGCCTATTATCGGCGTTGGCGGCATTGAGAATGCTGATGACGCGTGGGAGAAGTTGCTGGCTGGCGCCGATCTCTTACAGATCTATACGGCGTTCATCTACGACGGACCGGTTGTCATACAAAACATCGTCCGCGGTCTCGCCGAACGTGTCGCTCGCTCAGGTCAACCCAATCTCGCCGCCGCCGTCGCGGCAGCGCGGGCGGCAACCGGTAATCGCTAAGCATCAACCGATCGGCGAACACAGCTCGATCAACGAGCCCTCTTTCGCGCGAACGTAGGCAACGATCTGACCCCACGGTTTCTGACTCGGTGCTTTGATGGGTACGGCACCGGCGGCAACCGCTTTCGTATAAGCCGCTGTTACATCGTCGGCAACAAATGCCAGCTCGACGCCGAAAGGCGGATTGCTCGGTTCACACTTCTGGTATTTACCGCCGAGATTCAGTTCCCCCATCTCGTGCGATGCGAAAGCGAGCACCGTGTCGCCAGTCGCCAGCTCGCCGTAGCGTTTGGAATCGTCAAGAAAGCGTGTCGCGAAACCGAAGGCACGCCGGTAAAAATCGAGTGTGTCTTCCACCGAGTCGACATAAACAATCGTGTAACCGAACTTCATCGTCATGGCTCTTTCTCTATCAATATTTGTAACCGTCAGAATTCCTTTCAGCGCAGTGTCCTACCGAAACGATCGAATCGGAGCTGCCAATTATCTTTTATCGCCGCGGATACCAGAATCCGTTCGGCCCTGCCGATGAGCAGGCGACGCGGGACAAAACCGAAATAGCGCGAATCGGCGCTGTTGTCTCGGTTGTCACCCAACATTAGAAAATGATCCGCCGGCACAACGATCGGACCGAAGCTAGCGGCCCGTGTCGCCGCTGTCAGCCACTGTATGTCGCGCTGCTCATTGCCGATGTTTTCTTTGACACGAAGTCCAGGTGCCTGTACGCCATCACCAAGCGCTTCGACGATTTCTTCTTCCTTAAGGTACTGCGCTTGTTGGCCGTTAATGAATAGCTGCTTATCGCGCAGCGCAACGCTGTCTCCCGGCAAGGCAATGACACGCTTGATAAGCCGCGTTCCATCGGCCGGCGACGAGAAAGTCACAATATCGCCGCGTTTGGGTTCGCCGAGCGGCATAACGATGATATCGGTCAGCGGAAGCTTGAGCTGATACGCCAGCCGATTGACGAAGACGACATCGCCTTCGAGTAAATTCGGGTGCATAGAGCCGGAAGGAATCGCATTCCAGTCCGCCACGGCGGTACGAAACAAGCCGAATAACAACAAGAAAGCGAGCAAGCCACGTTGATTGCGTATCCAGTTTTTCATCGATCAATACTCCCTAAATTATTTATCGCCGTTATCGGCTAGTGATTGACGCTTCGACTCGGCGCTCAAAGACCTGGTACAAAAAGTTCCAACGAACGAAAACGTCTTGCGGTATTTAAATAACTAACGTCAGCACTATCCGGCGCCGCGATTTTCGGCGCCGGTTCCGTCCTACCGGCATTTAACGACATACGTACGCGGCACTCGATCATGCCAGCCGCGAATGTCGGACGTGAAAAATGAAAACGGCTCGAACGGGATGAATCGGCAGATAGTCCGACCAATGATTTGACCAACGCTCGGCTTTCCACCGTTTTGGTTGACGACCTTTGTGCCGGTGATCCATTTTCCGACTGTGCGCCCATAAGTCGCTTCGAGCGGAACATAGTACAGCAGAAAAATACCGACTCCCAAAACCAGGTCGGGGATATCCGTAATCACTTTGACCCCGGCCTCGCCCCAAATCAATGAAACTATCACGCCGAGCAATATCGCCAGCAAGAAATAAAACAGGTAATCAATTATTAAATTGAGGAACCGACGGCCTCTGCCGGCCGGTACGAGCGCCAGCGGTTGTTCGAGATCGCCGCTCTTGCTCTTAGGCGGCTGATACGGATTATGCGTGCTTTCCATTTCTTCCCCCACTCGCTCTTACTTCGATTATTGATATAGAAATGCAATGAAGCCCAGCGGACCGTTGTCCGCCGGGTTTCATCGAAAGTTATGCCGCTTTTGGATTCGGGCCGTACTCGTTGCTGCCGGGCTCACTGTCCATGGCCATGAATACGATCAAGACGATGGCACCGATCAATGGCACCAGTCCGATCAATAACCACCAGCCACTACGATGGGTATCGTGCAACCGACGAACCGAAACGGCGATGCCGGGAATGAGCACAGCTAATGCGTAGAGAATGCCGATCACACTGGAAATGCCGATAAGCGCCTCGAGCACCATAATCACAATGGAGATGATCAAATTAAAAAGAACGAACATCCAATATTCCGTACGACGAGCCCGACCGCCGAACTCCGCATACTTCTTCAACACCTCGAGATACCAGTTCATGTTCCCTCCATTGTGTTTACCCCGTTGATGGATCAGACGACAGTCGGGGTTTCTGCCGTCCGGTGTGATCCCAGCAGATGTCACGGTAGTCTCAGGGGTGACATAAAGTCAAAAACGGGTTTCATATAACGGTCGTGCATTACCGAACAAACGGAACCCGGATCCTTCGGTCTAAACGGCTTGTCGTCCTTACGATCGATGACTCATGGAACCCCTACAAAAGCCGCTCGATGTCCGCCAACCGACGCCATGGTGGATATCCCTCGACCAGGCACGGCGACTCCGTGGGCGATGGCTGGACCGCGCTGGATTGGCTCCGCGAACCACACCGTCGCAAACAGTCGGTACCTGGGGAAATGCACGACTGCTGGCATATCAAGCACCCCACCAAGATCAGCCGGTGCTGTTGGCGGTACCGGCGCCGATTAAAGCGGCTTACATATGGGACTTGGCGCCGGCAGTCAGCGTCGTGCAGCGTTGCCGGGCAGGCGGAGTGCAAGTCTAGATGACGAGCTGGTGGTGGTGGGCGCGCGAGCGACGGATTTACTGGCAAGTGCGACGCTGGACGTTGGATGAAACACCGATGCCACGACAGTTGTTCGAGCAAGTGGTCGATGACTTATACCGGAACAATCGCTTCGCCAACGGAATGCTGGCTATCGGTGAGCATCGCGCCGATCCTCGCTGTCGCTGATCGACGTTCACGGGTTGTACCGTCGGCGTCGGTCGATGCTTATCAGACGGGAACGGCAAGCAATGAGGTACAGCTCCTGGATTATCCAGGCGATATGGGCGTACTACTGCAGCATGTCGGCGTACTGGTGGGAGAACGCGCGCATCGAACCCTGTGGCCGCAGATTATCCGCTGGATGCAAGAACACCAAACGACCTTGGGCTCCGTCCGCTATTGTTGCCATTCCCGACGTCGCCGGAATGGCAACCAGCAAATCGCTTCGATCAGCCAACAGCACTCAACAAAACTTCACACACTCGCTCGATGTGCGCCACCGGCATCGACGGATACACCGGCAACGACAGATTTTCGGTAGTAATGTGCTCGCATACCGGCAAGCTCCCCGGTTGATAATTCAGACGACGGTAAACTTCTTGCAAGTGCAGCCCCTGCGGGTAACACATCGACGTGGCGATCTGCGCGTCGGTAAGCCGCTGGCGCACCGCATCGCGCTTGGGAACGCGCACGGTATAAAGATTAAACACGTGCTCGCCGTTCGCCGGCCGCGTCGGTGTTTTTATAGCGGTACCGGCCAAGCGGCGATCGTACTCGGCGGCAACGCGGCGCCGACCGTCGATATCGGCGCGCACGCGCTTCAGCTTGATACGCAACAGCGCTGCTTGAATTTCATCGAGACGGCTGTTGCAGCCGATCTCGACATGCGTGAACGGCTTGATCGCACCATGATTGCGCAAGCGGCGAATATGATCGTTCATCGCGTCGCTGTTGGTCGTAATCATGCCGCCGTCGCCGTAACAGCCGAGCACCTTGGTCGGATAAAAGCTGTAGCTGCCGAAATCGCCGATTGCGCCGACCCTGCGGCCGCCGCTCATCGCGCCGAACGATTGCGCGCAATCTTCGACGACCGCGAGCTTGTGCTGACGCGCAATTGCCATCAGCTCGTCCATCGCGCACGGATAACCAAAAATATGCACCGGCATGATCGCGCGCGTGCGCTTACTGATTTTTTTGGCGACGCTGGCGGGATCGAGCACAAAACCGTCTTCGCAGATATCGGCGAACACCGGCATCGCCCCGACTGTATCGATTGCCTCGCTCGACGCAAAGAAGGTATACGGCGTGGTGATAACTTCGTCGCCGGGACCGATGCCAAGCGCGCGCAGGCTCAACACCAGCGAGTCGGTGCCATTGGCGACGGCGATCGCGTGCTTAACACCAACCAGGTCGGCGAACTCGCGCTCGAACGCGGTCACATTCGGTCCGAGGATGAAGCTGCCTTTGCTGCCGGTCTCGCGAACGGCCGCCAGCCATTCGGCCTCGAGCTCGCGGAATTCTTGGGTGAGATCTAAAAACGGTACGGTGGTTACGACTGACATGCAGCAATTTTCTCCTTCACGAGCAAGGCAACGCGTAGCGCCTCGATCCCAACACGGCCATCGACTAATGGCCGCCGACCGGTACGCACGGCGTCGATAAAAAAGCTAAGTTCCGTGTCGAGCGGCGGATGCGGTGTCACGGCTAACGTTTCAGTGACGATCTTCGGCCACTTGCCGCCGGCCTCATCGGGCACGGCACGCACGATCTCGAGGTTCTGATCGATATAGTCGAGACCATAATATTGATCGCGGCTGAAGATACGGATGCGGCGGAATTTTTTAATCGACACACGGCTGGCGGTGACGTTGGCGACGGCGCCGTTCTCGAACTCGATACGCGCGTTGGCGATGTCGACGTGCTCGGTGATGACGGCGATGCCGTTGGCGGCGATGCTACGAATCGGCGACTGCACCAGCGACAACACGATATCGATATCGTGGATCATGAGGTCGGTGACGACATCGACATCGGTGGCGCGATCGACGAACGTACCGAGCCGGTGAACTTCGATAAAGCGCGGCCCTTGCACGCGCGCCGCCAACTCCATGATGCCGGCGTTGAAGCGCTCGAGATGACCTACCTGAAAAATAACGCCGGCGCGTTCGGCCTGCTCGACCAGTGCCGTCGCCTCGTCGAGCGTCGGTGCGATCGGTTTCTCCATCAGCATGTGCACACCGCGATCGAGGAACGGCTGCGCCACTTGCGCGTGGTATACGGTCGGCACGACGATACTGACGGCGTCGACCTGACCGATCAACTCGTGCGGATCGCCATAAGCGCGGCAACCGAGCTGTTGTCCGACTTCTTGAACGCGCGCGCGGTCGACGTCGGCGACACCGACCAGCTCGACATCCGCCATCTTTGAATAAATGCGCGCATGGATACTGCCGAGGTAACCGACGCCGACGACGCCGACGCGAATTCGTTTTGGGCCATTCGTAGATGGCGGTTGAGTCATAGCGTGCGCCGCATGTTTTAGGTATGGCCTATCGCGGCCCCGAGACCGCTTCAAAAAAACGCGGCATTATACTATGGAAATTTAATAACTTGCGCCTGCCACGCTGGAGCCCATTCTTATGAACGATCGCAGCGTGCTTATTACCGGCTGCTCTTCCGGCATCGGCCGGTGTCTTGCACACGGATTGAAGGACCGAGGTTATCGTGTGTTCGCAACCGCGCGTCAGTCAGCGGATGTCGATGCGCTCGCCGCCGACGGCTTTGACAGTGTCGTGCTCGACCTCGCGTCGACCGAATCGATTGAACGTGCCGTGGCGACGGTCCTCGAACGCAGCCGCGGGCGGCTGCATGCGCTCATCAACAACGGCGCCTACGGCCAACCGGGCGCGGTCGAAGATCTCTCGCGCGCCGCCTTGCGCGCGCAGTTCGAAACCAATGTCTTCGGTACCCACGAGCTGACGGTACGCCTGCTGCCCACGTTTCGCACCCAAAATCACGGCCGCATCATTCAAATCAGCTCACTGCTCGGCCTCGTCTGCATGCCCTACCGCGGTGCCTATAACGCCTCTAAGTTCGCGCTCGAGGCCTTGAGCGATACCCTGCGTCTGGAGCTGCGTGGCACCGGCATTCACGTTTGCCTGGTCGAACCGGGTCCGATCGCAACTCGCTTTCGCGAGAACTCGCACACTGCCTTTAAGGCCCACATCGACCCGGCGGCCAGTACCCATACCGCCCCCTATAAGGCCCTGGAACGGCGCCTAATGAGCCGGCAGCCGGTTCCGTTCACCCTGCCGCCGACCGCCGTACTTAGTAAGGTATTGAAGGCACTGGAAGCACCCCGGCCGCGCATTCGTTATTACGTTACCCTACCGACCCACTGGTTTGCGCTGCTGCGCCGGCTACTGCCATACCGTGTGCTCGATAAGGTAGTGGCCGGAATCGGTGCCGGCGGTCGGCGCTAGGTAAAATCCAGTAGCAAAAAGGGGATTTACACCGCGTCCAGCTTGGCATCTGAGGGAATTAGGCGATACTTCTTTAAGGAATCAACAAAAAATGGATTTTGATGTCGCCGCCCTGCTCCACCACTGACAAACGTCGTCGCAGGCTCGCGGAGTTATAAGCGTGCTCAGCCCACACAGCGTGCGTGTGCGTTTGCTGTTACTAGTGTCGGTAGCGGCGGTGCCGCTCGTTGCATTGACGATTTATAACGCCGTCGAAGTTCGCGCTAATGCCGTTCGCGATACGCAAAGCGATTTGCTGACGGTGGTGAAGTTGGCCGGCGATGATCTGCAGAATCGCGTGAGCGCCGCCGAGCAATTGATCGTCTCGTTGTCGCAAGCGCCATCCGTGCACAAACCCAATCCGGTGGTTTGCAACCGACTGCTGTCGGCACTCCTTAAGGAATACCAAACTTACTCCAACTTGTTCGTCGCCAACGCCAAGGGCGACATTCTCTGCAGCGGTAGTCCACTCACCAAAACCATCAACGTCGTCGATCGCGAATATTTCCGCGCCGCCCTTCATTCCGCGCGTCCCGTCGTCGGTAAGCCGACCATCGGCCGAGTCGTCGGTCAGGCGGTTTTGCCGGTGGCATACGCGTTGACTAACGCGCGCGGACAGCCAACCGGTGTCGTCGGCGCCTCAATCAATCTCAATAGTTTCGCTCGCCGTATCTTGGATAAGCAACTCGGACCCGATGCCATCTTTACCATCCGCGAACACGATGGAACCGTGGTCGTGCGCGCACCGGAAATCGACAACGTCGCCGGCAATGCAACGGCGCCGTCGCCAATCACACCGCTATTACAAAACGCCAACGGACCGGCGACCGCCGAGTCGATCGGCATCGACGGTATCAACCGGCTCTATGCCTTCCTGCCAATGTTTCACAACGGCACCGGCCTCTGGCTGGTCGCCAGCGTCGGTAAAGACGCGCTGCTGTTACCACACGATCGAATGTTTACGCAGGCGATGGGCGCGCTGCTCCTGATCGTGCTGCTCGCCGGTGCCGGCGCTTGGACCTGGGGCGACTTCGCCATTCGCCGACCGGTCACACGCCTGCTCAAAGCCACGCGCCGCATTTGTCGGCTCGATTACACCGCCCGCATCCATGGACCGCCGCTTGCCGGCGAACTCGGCGAGCTGGCGCGATCGTTTGACGAGATGGCGGAAGCGTTGGAGCAGCACGCTAATGAAGCACAGCGCACACGCGAACAGCTGGCACGCCGCAACCGCGCGCTCAAGACGTTGAGCGAGTGCAATCAAGCGCTGGTGCGTGCTGAAACCGAGGCCGAGCTGCTGCACAGCGTAAGCCGCCTGATCATCGAACACGGCGGCTATGTCATGAGCTGGATCGGTCTTAGCTCGCCGGAAAGCAGCGTGCGGATCGTGGCGCATGCCGGATTCGAAAACGCCGGCATCAGCGCTGTTAGCGCCGCACAGCATGGACACACCATGGCCATCGATGCGCTGCACACGCGCCGGCAAGTGATCGACCATCGGCTAGCGCACGATCCGCTGTTCGCCGGCGCCAAACCGCGGCCGCCGACGGCGGCGATTACGTTGCCGGTCAATGCCGGCGATGAAACGCTCGGTGTGCTGGTCATCTACACCAACGAGCCCAGTACTTTCGGTACCGAAGAGATGCAGCTGTTGGCAGAACTGGCGGCCGATCTCGGTTACGGCATTACCAATTTGCGCATACGTTCGGCGCGAACGCAGGCACTCGAGGAAATTCAGCGCTTGAACAGCGAGCTCGAACGACGCGTGCAGGAACGTACTGCGCAATTGGAAGCGAGCAACAAAGACCTGGAGAGTTTCAGCTACTCGGTGTCACACGATCTGCGCGCGCCGTTGCGCGTGATCGACGGCTTTTCGTCGATCTTGGCGGAGGACTACACCGCCAAACTCGACGACGAAGGCCGTCGTGTCATCGGCATCATCCGGCGCAATAGCGGCAAGATGGGGCAACTGATCGACGACCTGCTGCTGTTCTCGCGTCTCGGACGTAATCCGATCAACACCAGCGAGGTCGACATGCGCACCATCGTCGATGAAGTGCTGGCGGATCTGCAGGTGCAAATCGCCGGCCCAACGCCGGCGATTCAAATCAACACCATCCTACCGGTACACGGCGACCGCGCGCTGCTGCAACAAGTATGGATCAACCTATTATCGAACGCCGTCAAGTTCAGCGCCGGCGCCACCGAACCGACGGTCACCATCGCCAGTTATCCCGAAGGCAACGAACATATCTATTACGTGCGCGACAACGGCGCCGGCTTCGATATGCGCTACTACCAGAAGCTATTCAACGTATTCCAGCGCCTGCACGGTTCCGACGACTTTCCGGGCACCGGTGTCGGCCTAGCGATCGTGCAACGCGTCATCGCCCGTCATGGTGGACGTGTCTGGGCACACGGCGAAACAAACGCCGGCGCAACGTTTTATTTTTCGTTACCCAATTAAAAATGGAACCGCGGAAATCGACATGGACGAAATCGACATCTTATTGGTGGAAGACAACAGCAATGACGCCGAGCTGACACTACGCGCACTCAAGAAGACCAGCCTGCACAACCGCGTGCAGTGGGTAAAGGACGGCGCCGAGGCGTTGGATTACGTTTTTTGCGCGGGCACTTATGCGCAGCGCGATCAAACGTTGCCGCGACTGGTTTTGCTCGATATCAAACTACCCAAAATCGACGGCGTCGAAGTCCTGCGACGCATGAAGAACCACACCCTCTCGAAAACCGTGCCAGTCGTCATGCTGACATCGTCGGCCGAAGACCGCGACATCATCGAAAGCTACAAGCTCGGCGTCAACAGCTACATCGTCAAGCCGGTGGAATTCAATAACTTCGTCGAGACTGTGGCGAAGGTTGGGCTTTACTGGATGATCACCAACAAGGGGCTGCGATAAGAATGGGCGAGCCGATGTCGAGCGACAACCCGCTCCGGATATTAATGGTCGAGGATCTGCCGACCGACGCCGAGCTCAATATTCGCGAGCTCCGCCAAGCAGGCATATTCTGCACCGTCGAACGCGTCGAGACCGCAGACAAATTCCGGCAGGCCCTACGGGAGATGAATCCGGACATCATCCTGTCGGATTTCTCGCTGCCGAGCTTCGATGGCATGTCGGCGCTCGAGATCGCTCGCGTCGAACGTCCGGATACACCATTCGTATTTGTCTCCGGAACGTTCGGTGAAGAATGCGCCGTCGACGCGCTGCAACTCGGCGCGACCGATTACGTGCTTAAAAATAATCTGTTGCGCCTCGGACCGGCGGTGCGCCGGGCGTTGCAAGAGGCGCACAACCGACGCGCCCGCACATTCGCCGAACAAGCGCTCAAACACAGCGAAGAACGCTTCAGCCAGCTAGCGCAACATGCACCGGTCGGCATCTTTATCACCGATCTGAAGGGTGCCGTCGTCTGGGCCAATGATCGACTGCGGCAAATTAGCGGCCTGACCGCCGAGCAGGTGAAGGAAACCGGCTGGGCCGGTGTATTGCATGAAGATGACCGCGAACGCGTGCTGCACGGCTGGCACGCGGCGGTGCAATCGCACAGCGCTTACGCCGACGAGTGCCGCTTCGTCCGACCGGACGGAACCACCGCCTGGGTCTACGGCGGCGCCACCCCGCTGAACAGTACCAGCAATGCCGACATCGGTTTCATCGGCACGGTCATGGACATCACCCAGCACAAGCTGCAGGAACAAAAAATCGCCCGCCTGAGCCGCATCCGCGCGGTCTCGAGCGCCATCAACGGCGCCATTGTCCGCATCCGCGATCGCCAGGCGCTGTTCGCCGAAGCCTGTCGCATCGCCGTCGAGCAAGGCGGCTTCCGGCTGGCGGTGCTGGCGATGTTCAACCCCGGCAGCGGCAAGCTCATCGCCGCCGCCCACCACGGAGCCGACTCCGACTTCATCGATACGCACTTGCACCACACCGGTTATGTTTTCGCCGACGACGGTCCGCTCGGCACAACCTTTCGCGAACGTAAACCGACGGTGTGCAACGATATCCATCAGCTCTCTGGCCATTGGCGCGGCGCCGAAGCGGCGCTGGCACAAGGCTTCCGTTCGCTAGCGGCACTGCCGTTAATTGTCGCCGACGCGGTCATGGAAGTATTGCTACTGTACTCGGCCGAAGAAGGCTTCTTCGACCAGGAAGAAATGCACTTGTTGGAGGAGATTGCGTCCGATATCGCCTTCGCACTGAGCTACATCGAAAAAGAAGAACGGCTCAACTACCTCGCCTACTACGACACACTAACCGGTCTGCCGAATCGGGCGCTACTCGAAGAGCGCTTAGCGCACGAGGTCGAACATCGGCAGCCGGATCAAAAACAGCCGCTAGCGTTGCTCGCTATCGGCCTCGAAGGCGTTCGCGAAATTCATGAGGCGCTCGGCTATCCACAAGCCGACGCACTGCTGCGCCAAATCGGCCCGCGCGTGCGCACGATCTTGGCGGAATCTGAGCTAGTGGCATTTCAAGGCGACGAAAAATTCGCCGTGCTATTGCCACAGGCGGATACCGACTACGCCATCGCCAAGGCGCGGCAAATTCTCGGTGCACTCGCGCAATCGTTCCCGGTGGCCGAACTATCGGTCAACATCCGCACCAACATCGGCATCGCACTGTTCCCGCAACATTCGAACGAACCGCATGCCTTGATCCGCCGCGCTAATCTGGCAGCACAACTTGCCAAGAACGCCGAGCAGGACTTCGCCTTTTACGTTCCCGGTCTCGATCGCAGCAGCACGCGTCAGCTCGCGCTCGCCGGCGAATTGCATCAGGCGATCGAGAGCGGCCGGCTGACGCTCTACTGCCAACCGAAGGTCGATCTCAAGACCAAACTGATTTGCGGCGTCGAAGCATTGGTCCGCTGGGATGCCGGCGGTCGCGGATTGATCTTACCCGGCGAATTCGTGCCGCTGGCGGAACGTATCGGTTTGATCCGGCCGCTCACGCAATGGATGCTCGAAGCCTGCGCCCGCCAGGGCGACATCTGGTGCGCCGCCGGTCTACACATTCCCATCGCCGTCAACTTATCGTTCCAAAATTTGCACGAGCCCGACCTTATTCATCGTATCGACGATCTGCTGAACCTTCACGGAATACAATCGCGGCTGCTACAGCTCGAGCTGACCGAGAGCACGCTCATGAAAGACCCGGGACGCGCGCTCGATACGTTGACGCGTCTGCGCGGCATGGGGTTGGAAATATCGATCGACGATTTCGGTACCGGCTATTCGTCATTGGCCTATCTGCAACGGTTGCCGGTCGACGCGGTCAAGATCGACAAATCGTTCGTGCTCGATATGGTGAGCAACAACGATTCCAACGCCATCGTCGAATCGACCATTACCCTGGCGCACCAGCTGGGGCTGCGCGTGGTCGCCGAAGGCGTCGAGACCCCAAAAGCCTATAAACGGCTGGTGGAACTCGGCTGCGACGAGGCCCAGGGCTATTACATCGCCCGACCGATGCCGGCGGACGACGTCGCCGGCTGGCTGCAGGGCACCCATTGGACCGCCAGCCGGGCACCGACGCATTAATCAATTTCGTCGTTTTCGCTGTCATCCATCCGGCCGCTTGGCCCGTTGTTACGGTGTAGACCCGTTACAACGAACCAAGGAGAAAACTAATGACAAAGCCACTCTTTTCGCTAGCCGCCGGCGCCTTAGCCGCACTCGCCATTGCCCTGCCCGACAAAGCGCATGCTGGCCCGGTCCATGTCGATGTTCAGATCGGCATACCCGTGCCGCATGTGGTCTACTATCCGCCCGTGGTCTATCGGCCGGTACCGCCGCCGGTGGTCTACCAGCCGGTGCCGGTGTACTACTATGGCGGGCAGCCGCGTTATCGCGGTCCCGAGTGCGATGATCGGCGCGGCTACGGCTACCACCATCACCGTTACTATCCGTCGCGCTATGATGGCGACCGCCATGGGTACGATCACGGAGAATGGTCGCGAGACGGCCGACCCTCGGCCGGCCCATCCGCCCGCTACGATGATTAATATGCATAACCGACGAACAACACGCACTGCATGAGGCCCGCCACACCGGCACTCGCCGTGGCTGAACCGCCAGCGATGGAGGATACGGTTAACGCGGTGCCGACGCTCGAGTCGTTCCTCGCCAGCGTCGAGCACCGCGCCTATCGCTTCGCGCTCTACGAGCTACGCGACCGCGATGCCGCGCTCGATGCGGTGCAGGACAGCATGTGCCGGCTGGCCGAGCGCTATGCCGAGCGGCCGGCGGCCGAATGGCCGGCGCTCTTTTTCACCATCCTGCGCAATCGCGCGACCGATGCGAAACGCTGGCGAGTGGTGCAAAATTTGCGCGGTCTGCTCACCGGCTCACGACCGGACGCCGTCGACAGCGAGTCGGTGTTGGATCTGTTAATGGCGCCGACACACGAGCGGCCCGACGCTCAGTTGGCAACTAAGGAACAACGACGCGCACTCGAACGTGCGCTGACCGAGCTGCCGACACGGCAGCGACAAGTGTTTTTGCTACGTGAGTGGCAAGGCCTGACCACCGCGGAAACAGCACAGACACTCGGTTGCTCCATCGGTACGATCAAACAGCACCACTTCCGCGCGCTGCAGGCGCTGCGGGAGCGACTGTCGGAGGTGTGGCATGAATAAGCGCAATGAATTTTCCCATAGCGGTCACCCAACAAGCGTCGAGCTCGATCGACTGCGTGCGGGCCTGTTCGATAATGAACCGACCCGCCGCACTACGCTGCAAACGCATCTCGACAACTGCAGCGACTGCCAGACACAAGCAACCTTGTGGCCGCGCGTGACGGCGACACTCGAAGCCGCCACACGCGAACACGGACTCGTGGCACGATTACTCGCCCGCCGTCAGCGTGCGCTACGCGGCCAGCCGGCGGAAACGCGGCGACGAGCGCCGATGGTACTAGCGTTCGCCACCCTTGCAGCGATGGCAATCGGTTTAGGCACACTAGTATTACCGCATAAGAATTCCGTCGACCATAACGTCGCTGCTGCCGAGACGGAACCCGACCTATATGCCGATATTGATTTTTACCTTTGGCTGAGTCATAAAGAATCGAACGAGGACGATAGCCTGCCCAATGGTTAAGGTTCAAAAATTCAGCCGACGCCGGTTGCTCGCGGCGAGTTTACTGTTGCTGTTCACCGCGGCCGCCCACGCCGCACCATGGAACAGCTTGAGCCCGGCGGAGCGCGAAGTCCTGCAAGAACATCGCGCCAATTGGGATCAATATTCGCCGGCGCAACAAGAACGGCTGCGTCAGGGCGCCCAACGTTATTTAGATCTCAGCCCGCGTCAGCGCGATGCCGTGCATGCGCAACAACAGCGCTATCGCGAAATGTCACCGGAAGAAAAACAGGCGTTACAAGAAGAGTACAAGAAAAAGAAGCCGCGCCCCTGATACACAGACGCCGCTCTTACTGTGGATGAAGCGAGCTGCTCAAACGAGTTTTACAAAAGTACTGCCCCACACCTGATTGCACTGCTGAACGATTGCGACGTGGCTCTTGGAGCGCACGCTTATTTCGTATTCTGTTCTACCCACCGGGTGTCATCACCCACTTGTTCTTTTTTCCAAAACGGCGCGCGCACCTTCAGCTCTTCGATTAGGTAACGGCACGCCTCGAACGCCGGGCCACGATGCGCCGACCACACCGCCACCAACACGATCGGATCGCCCGGCCGCACCTCGCCGACACGATGGATGATCAAGCTGGCAAGCACCGGCCAACGACCGCGCGCTTCGTCGCTGATCATCTGCAAATGCTTCTCGGTCATGCCAGGATAGTGCTCGAGCGTCATTGCCTGAACCGACGCCTGCTCGTTAAAATCGCGCATCGTGCCGATGAAGCTGCAAGTCGCGCCATAGCCGCCGTGCGCGCGTAACGCGTCTTCGTAACGGCGCAATTCGGCGAGCGGATCGAACGGTTGCGGGCGCACCTCGACAGTCACCGTTACCCTCCCGTCACCGGTGGAAAAAATGCGACCTCATCGCCGTCGGCGACGATCCGATCCCTATCGGCATATTCCATATTGATCGCTACCAGCGTATTCGGCGGGCACGGCTGACCACCGGTGGCGGTCGCCCAAATATCGGCGACCGTGTGCGGGCCAGCGCCCGCAACCGTCGTTTCCGCACGCCCAACGCGTTCGCGCAGGGACGCAAAAAATCGCACCGTGATCGTCATAGCGCGGGAATTATAAGCCAGCAACCAACGAAACAGAGCGTCTCGCTGTTAAGAACCACGACTCCCGTAAAAGCCACGATTTCCACTGTAATTCCAACCGCCCGCCACCGACTAACCCGAATTGAGTTACCATTTAGCCCTATTCGATAGCATGAACGTCGCGAGAGCACTTTGGACACCGTCGCCCCCCATCCACCGCGGTTAATCGATCGCTTTAATCGGCACGTCAATTACGTGCGGATTTCCGTGACCGACCGCTGCGACTTCCGCTGCATTTATTGCATGGAAGAAAAAATGGAATTCTTGCCGCGGGCGCGCATTCTGACGTTGGAGGAACTGGCGTGGGTCGCGCGCGCTTTCGTCGAGCTCGGCGTCAGTAAAATCCGTCTAACCGGCGGCGAACCGCTAGTGCGCAAAGACGTGCTTTGGCTGTGCCGCGAGATCGGCGCGCTGACCGGGTTACGCGAGCTCGTGCTCACCACCAACGGCTCGCAGCTCACGCATATGGCGCAGCCACTGGCCGATGCCAAGGTTCGCCGGCTCAACATCAGCCTCGATACCCTCGACCGCGATCGCTTCCAGCGCCTCACCCGCGTCGGCGAGCTCGATCGCGTGCTCGCCGGCATCGAAGCGGCACGGCAAGCCGGCTTCGAACGCATCAAACTCAACGCCGTCATTTTAAAAAATCGCAATCATGACGAAGTGACGGCGCTGGTGCGTTTTGCCATCGACCGCGATTTCGACATCAGCTTCATCGAAGAAATGCCGCTCGGCAAAATCGGCGATCATGATCGTGCCGAGACCTATTATTCGAGTGATCAAATTAAAGCCGATCTCGAACGCGAGCTGACATTAATCCCGTCGGCCGAAACCACCGGCGGCCCGTCGCGCTACTACCGCATCGCCGGTACCACCAGCAAAGTCGGTTTCATTTCGCCACACAGTCATAATTTTTGCGAAAGCTGCAATCGCGTCCGCGTAACGCCGGAAGGTCGGCTGTTACTGTGCCTCGGCCAAGAACACTCGGCCGATTTGCGCGACGTCGTACGCGCGCATCCCGGCAATATCGAACGCGTGAAGCAAGCGATCGTCGCAGCGATGGCGCTCAAGCCGCGCGGCCACGACTTCGATCTGGCGCGGCCGGTGACGATCCTGCGGCACATGAACCGAACCGGCGGCTAAGTGACATCGGTGCCGATGCCGCATGACGACATTACCGGACTCGTGCTCGCCGGCGGCCGCGGCCAACGCATGGGCGGGCAAGACAAGGGTCTTGTGCTGTTCGATGGTCGCGCCATGATCGCACACGTGATCGAAGCGCTACGGCCGCAAGTGGGTCCGCTATTGATCAACGCCAATCGTAGCCAAGCGCAATATGCCGCTTTCGGCTTGTCGATCGTTGCCGACGCGCTCGACGGATTTCTCGGCCCGCTCGCCGGCATCGCCGCCGGATTACAGGCGGCAACGACACCCTATGTCACCATCGTTCCGTGCGACTCGCCGTTTATTCCGGCCGATCTGGTGGTGCGGCTCCAGCGTGCGCTGATAGTGGATCGCGCGGATCTCAGCGTGGCGCACGATGGGCAACGCCTGCAAACGGTGTTCACGCTGCTCAAGCGCGAGCTCCTGCCAAGCCTGCTCGCCTATCTGCACGCCGGCGAACGTCGAGTCGACGGCTGGATGGCGCGTCAAAAAATGGCGATCGTCGCCTTCGACGATTGTCCGCGTGCGTTCGTCAACATCAACGATCCGGAAACGTTGCGCACGCTCGAACCCGGCAAACCGAAGGCCGGCACATGCTGAAGAATGCGCGCCGTCCGATCTTCGGCTTCGCCGCGCTCAGCGGTACCGGCAAAACGACGTTGCTGGTCGAGCTGCTGAAGCTGCTGAAGGCGCGCGGCTACCGTGTCGGCATGATCAAACACGCGCACCACGATTTCGATATCGATAAACCCGGCAAAGATAGCTACGAGCTGCGCAAAGCCGGCGCGCAGCAAATGCTGGTGGCATCGCGCCTACGCTGGGCGTTGGTGACGGAAACGAACGGAACCGGCGACCCAAAACTAGACGACCTGCTCGAGCAGCTCGACCAACAACATCTCGATCTCATTTTGGTCGAAGGCTTCAAGGCCGAGACCTTTCCAAAGATCGAGCTGCACCGCCCGAGTCTCGGCCATGCGCTGCTGTGCCATACCGATACTTCTATTATTGCCGTCGCCACCGATGCGCCATTGCCCGCACCGCTAACGATTCCACAACTCGATCTCAATCAACCGGCCGAAATCGCCGCGTTTATTCTTGAGCGCCTACGAGCAACCCATGAAGCCAGCTAACGAACGAGCATTCATTCCGCTGCGAATCGCCGTGTTGACCGTGTCGGATTCGCGCACCGACGACAACGACACCTCCGGCAAAACGTTGGTCGAACGCCTGACCGCCGCCGGCCATCAACTCGCCGAGAAGCAAATCGTCGCCGATGACATCTACGCCATCCGCGCCATCGTCTCGCGTTGGATCGCCGACACCAACGTGCAAGCCGTCATCACCACCGGCGGCACCGGCCTCACCGGCCGCGACGGCACGCCGGAGGCGATCACACCACTGCTCGACAAGCAGATCGACGGCTTCGGTGAATTGTTCCGGGCAATTTCGTTTGCCGATATCAAGACATCGACCATCCAATCGCGTGCCGTCGCCGGCGTTGCCAACGGCACGTTTATCTTTTGCTTGCCGGGTTCGACCGGCGCCTGCCGAACCGGCTGGGATCAATTGATCCATGCGCAGCTCGATTACCGCACGCGTCCGTGCAATTTGGTGGAGCTGATGCCGCGGTTGTTGGAGCGGTGATTGATTGGCAGATGACTCAGCGCTGCGTAATCGGCCGTACCACCACTTGGCCGTCTTCGGTATGAAAAAATACCTCGAGGCCGTTCACGTTGATGTGGCGAATCACCGGTAGATTCGGCACGTCGGCCGGTGTCGTTCCGAGCGGATTTTCCGGGTTGGTACCGCCCCAACGCAACACACTGCCGTCCGTTCGCAAGGCATAAAAGACGCCATAGTTAGGACTGGCGGCGATTTCCTTAACGTTGACGCCCTGGAGATGAGGTACGTCCTGCGGCGTTGTTTTCGGCCCGGGTTCACCGAAGCTTTCGAATTGATTCGAACCCCAGCCGACGACCTTGCCGTCGCGCGTGAGTGCAAAAATAACGTCCTTGGTAAACGCCAGCGAGCGGATGCCTTTCAAACCGGCAATCGGCGCGGGGATCGATCGATCAGGCTCGTCCGAACGACCGGTGGCAAAACTGTAACCTCCCTTGCCCCAGCCGTAGACACCGCCGTCTTGATCAACGGCATAGGCCGAAAATTCATTGCCGTATACCGTCGCAATATTTTTCAAGGTGGTGATCTGCACCGGGCTCGGGTTCGCGCCGACTTCAACACCTCCTTCAACCGGCTGACACTTCGCCTGTTTGACGGCGCCTCCCAGCCCTAAGACGCCATATTCGTCGGCGCCCCACGAATACACGCGCCCGCGATCGTCACGGGCGATGGCGTACATATGACCGGCGGAAAGTGACGTCACATTACGCAAGCCGACGATGAGCGTCGGATCCACGGCATCTCCCGAAAGCCGGCCGACGCCCAAAATTCCGCACGGGTTGAGCCCCCAGGAAAACGCGTCGCCGTTCGTCTTTACCAAGTAGCCTTGGGCATGAAATAGGTTCTCTATGAGCTGCTTGACGTCAACAACATAACCAGACGTGCGCTCAACATCGGTGGTCTGTATCGAACATCCACCGTCCGAGTTGGGAATCCGGAACTGCCGTCGTAACGACACCGTGCCGTCTTTCATCAAGGTCGCGAAATCGTCGAAGCCGCAATATTTACCGTGCAGCTCGGGGTATCTGGCCCAGACACGGATCGACTCGATTTTCTCGGGCGCCGCGGCAAAGTTCTGTGTCACGCTAAACTGCTGCGCCACCGAATTTGAACCGACGCTCAACGAGATTGGCAAACGTACCGAGTCGTATAACGGCAGTGCGTCGTCCGAGGCAGCCGTTCCATCCAAGGCAAAACCGTTGATGTTGCCGTCCGTCAAATCGCGCGCCAGCTGCTTGGTTGCCTGCAACGCCGGCAGGTTGGCATCCAACTGAAACTGCGCGGCCATGCGCACGAAGCCGCCGGTGACCACGGCCGCGCGGCCGTAATTGCTGGTCGGAACAGAATCAGTGCCGCTGTCCCGCTGGATAGGTGTTGGCAACGCCTTGAGCGACTGCAGATGGTAGGCGCGTGGAAGCTTGCTATTGAGCGCCGCCAATACCGTGTTGTTGGCCGTTATGATCTTGTCGATCGCCAAGTTAGTGACGTCGCCAGTTTCTTTCAGCCGTATCGATCCGTTACGAACCTGCGCCGGATCGACGACGTAGTTATTGATGGCGTAGCGATAAGCCGCTTCCGTGAAAGGCGAGACGCCGATGTTTTCGCTGAGATCGTTAACCAACGCATGGAGCACTTCATCAGCGCCGAAATCAACAAAAGCGTTTTTTCCTTCGTCGTAATATTTGGCGCCCGGCGCTCCCTTGAGGGTGACGAGTAATGGCTCGGCGCTGCCGCAGGTGTTGAGGGTAACGAGCCCATTCTTATCGTCAGTCCGAGCCTCACCAACAACTGAACCATCGACAATCCGTGTGACAAGCACCGAGGCGCCCAAGGTTTTGCCGAGACCGCCGCCGACACCGGCGCTATTACCGCCATCACCATCGCCGTCGTGACCCAGGCCAGGGCCACCTTTGCCCTCCGGATAGGTCGCCTCGATGTTGCCAATGAAGCCGGATGTCACGCTGACAACGCATTGAACAGGCGCGCTATCGCCGCCACCGCAGGCGGTGAGGAAGAAGAAAGGCAAGGACGAGGAAATTACGCGCCACTTTGATTTTTTATTCATCGGCTATAACAAGTCTGCGTTCCTTGAGACGTCGCTTCTTTGGCAACTTTAACTAGCTGACGTTCCGCCGGGCACGATCAAGAAAATTCTTGCCAGGAGAATCAAGCCCCGAAATCTAACACATGCGACACCAACCCATCCGCCAACTTCGGCTCGAACCACGTCGACTTCGGCGGCATCACCTCACCGGCATCCGCCACCGCCATCATGTCGGCAATCGACGTCGGATAAAGCGCAAATGCTACCGCCATCTCACCTGAATCGACTCGCCGTACCAATTCATCCAAGCCGCGAATCCCGCCGATAAAATCGATGCGCTTGTCCCGCCGCGGATCGTTGATACCGAGAATCGGTGCGATCAAACGATCCTGCAACAAACTCACATCGAGTCGCCCGACCGGATCCGCGCTCGGTACGAGCTCCGGACGAATGCGCAAACGATACCAGCGCTTCGCCAAATACATCCCGAATTCGGCAGCCGTCGCCGGCCGCGCCGCTTGCGTTTCCGGCTCGACGATAAACGCTGACCGCACGCGCTCCAAGAAGGTGTCGGGTGTGAGGCCATTGAGATCGCGGATGACGCGGTTGTAATCGAGGATTTTCATTTGGTTATCGGGAAAGATAACGGCGAGAAAATAATTGTAGGCCTCGGCACCGGTGTGTCCGGGATTATCGGCGCGCCGCTTCTCGGCGATGCGCCGTGCGGCGGCGGAGCGATGATGGCCGTCGGCGATATAGAGCCGATCGAAAGATTCAAACGCCGCGCTTAACGCCGCGACGCGATCGGCGTCGGCCACCACCCACAACGTATGGCGCACACCATCATCGGCAATGACATCGACATCGGGCGCCGCCGACGTAACGGCTTGCGCGATCGCGTCGACCTTAGCCGAGCGTCGATACGTCAAAAACACCGGCCCGGTCTGCGCGTTCAACGCATCGATCTGCCGCACCCGATCGTCCTCTTTATCGGGACGCGTGTGCTCGTGCTTGCGAATGCGGCCGCTGGCGTAGTCGGTACAGGAAGCAGCCGCCACCAGACCGAGCTGCGTATGCTGCCCCATCACTAAACGATAGAAGTAGTAGCTCGGCGCAACCTCGTGCTGCAACACGCCGGCCTTCAGCATCGCCTGAAAATTCTGCCGACCGCGCTCGTACACTTGCGGATCGTATGGATCGATCGCAGAACTGAGATCGATCTCCGGTTTGGACACATGCAAAAAGCTGAACGGCTTGTCGGCAGCACGGGTACGCGCCTCGTCGCTGTTCAGCACGTCGTACGGCGGCGCTATAACACCGGCCGTGTGTTGCGGCGCGGGTCGCACGCCGGCAAAAGGACGGATCAGACTCATGAAATTCACTCAGGATGAAAAACGACGTCCATTCAAAACGACTCGCGCCAGCGGGTCAAACGAGATTTTGCTGGAACTAGCGCACGACTTGGCTTACCCCGCATGGCACGTTATGCTCGCGCGCGCTAAAAACCCTGGCCTGCAACCATGACTCTCCCCTGCCGACCCTATCTACCCCCCGAATGGGCGCCGCAAAGCGGCGTTCTGCTGACCTGGCCGCATAAGCACGGCGACTGGGCGCCGCGGCTGGCGAACGTAGAACCGGTGTTCGTCGACATCGCCGGCGCGATCGCGCGCCGCGAGCGCGTCGTGATTGCTTGCAATGACGCCGAGCACCGGGCACATGTAGACGCCCTACTCACCGCCGCCGGTGTTGACAAAGCGCGTGTGCTTCTCGGAGTCGCTCCGTCGAACGATACCTGGGCACGCGACCACGGACCGATCACGGTTCTGTGTCGCAACAAACCGCTGCTATTCGACTTCGGATTCAACGGCTGGGGCGGCAAATACCGGCACGATGCCGACAACCTCATCACGCAACGCCTACATCAGGCGGGCATCTTCGGCCAGACGCCGATTGAACCGATGGAATTGATCCTGGAAGGTGGTTCGATCGAAGTCGACGGCTCCGGCACGCTGCTGACGACCACGCAGTGCCTGCTGGCACCGACGCGTAATCCCGGCTTGTCGCGCGCGCAGATCGAGCACGAACTGAGCGAGTGGTTGGGCTTGAAGCGCGTGTTGTGGCTGGAGCATGGCCACCTCGCCGGTGACGATACCGACAGCCATATCGACACGCTTGCGCGCTTCTGCGACGCACGCACTATCGCTTATATCACCTGCGACGACCCGACCGATGAGCACTACGACGACCTAAAAGCGATGGAGGCGGAGCTCAAGGAGTTCCGCGGCGCCGATGGGTCGGCCTATCGACTGGTGCCGCTACCGTGGCCGCGCGCGCAGTTCGACGACGACGCGCGGTTGCCGGCGACGTATGCCAATTTCCTGATTATCAACGATGCGGTATTAGTACCAACCTACCGCGATCCAGCAGATTCGGTGGCACTAGAACGATTGCAGGAGTGCTTCCCAGATCGCGAGATCGTCGGCATCGATTGCGCGCCGATCATCGCGCAGTACGGCAGCCTGCATTGCCTGACCATGCAACTACCGACGGGCGTCCTACCCTAAATATTAAATGTAGGGTGGGCTGCGCCTTTCTGCCCACGCGTCGCGATTGAAAAAACGCACAGGCAACAAGCCACCCACCCCACACGGAATAAATTACTTCACCTCGACGCTGGTAGCCGTCATGCGGTATTCGATGGTCACCTTCGCACCC
>JACQFZ010000039.1 GCA_016199745.1 Gammaproteobacteria bacterium | reverse complement strand
GTTTTTGGTATGTCGGCAGCGGATCGGGTTGTGTTTTTGATTGGTCTTTCACCGACAGTACCGGCACTTACATTATGTCCCGCAACGGTAGCGCCTCCGCCATTGGGTATCAGTTAACGTACACAGCGCCACAATGCCCCGTCGGCACTCAATGGATCGGCCCCGGTGCTACCGACTGCGCGGCTCCGCTTCCGCCTTGCCTCAAAGACTGCGGCCAACCCAAGTGCGACGCGACCGTTCAGAACCCCTGCAACGCTGCCACCGGCAACAAATACCAACGCGCCGCCGACGTGCTGGGCACCGACGGTACGCCGGCCTTTAGTCGCCACTACAACAGCCTAGACCTCACCCATCTAGGACTCGGATATGGCTGGAGCTCGCCGATCAGCCAACGCTTAGAACCGTACGGGGTCAGCGCCGGCTCCGTGCCCATGATCTACACCCGCGTCCGCACCGCGACCGGTAAGAGCGAACTGTTCTATTGCCCCACATCCGGCGCCTGCAACGGCGACCCCGACACCGATCTCGTTTTAGTCCGCGACGCCACCGGCTATACCTTGACCTATCCCGATGGTTCCGTGGACCGCTATCGCGGCACGTCAGACTTGGTGATCGCGCCCATCATCTCCACCACCGACCGCGTCGGCCGAGTCACAACATATACCTACGACAGCGCCGATAAGTTGTTAACGATCACTGGCCCCTTCGGCCATACATTGCAGTTCACTTACGAGGCGACCGGAAAGTTGGCGACCGTCACCGACGCGGCCACCCGCATCACTCGTTACTACTACGACACCCAAAATAACTTAATCCGCGTCATGTACCCGGACGACAACGCGAACAACGCCGAAGTTCTTTATCACTACGAGAATGCCGCCTTCCCGCACCACCTAACCGGCATCTCCTATAAAGACACCACCGGCGTCATCACCCGTTACAGCACCTACACCTACGACACCAACGGCAAAGCCACATCGACCGAACACGCCGGCGGGGCAGAAAAAGCCACCTTACAATACGACTCCGACACGCAGACCACGGTTCGCGACGCCGTCAACACCACCTCCATCTACACCTTCCAACCCAATCTGGGCGTGAAGAACCTCATTGCCAAACTCAACACCAGTGACAACAAAGCTTTAACCCAAACATTCGACAGCAACAACAACGTCACCTGTCGCAAAGACCCGGAAGGTCGCGTCACCACCTACACCTACAACAGCGACTCGCACCATCACACTCGGCTACAACGCCAACAGCCAAGTCACCACCATCGACGGCCCAAGAACCGACGTCAGCGACAGCACCACGCTGGCGTACTACGACTGCACCACCGGCACCGCCTGTGGCCAATTGAAGTCCGTCACTAACGCCGTCGGCCACATCACCACCTACGACAGTTACGACACGGCTGGCCGTGTCACTCAGATCACCGACCCCAATGGTCTCAAGACCGTCTACGACTACGAGCCACGGGGCAAGGTGAGAACCATCACCCAAACACCAGCGACCGGCGCCTCCCGAATCACGCGCTACACCTACAACCCCGCCGGCAACGTTACGTCGATCACGTTACCCGATGGCGTTGTGTTGACGTACACCTACAACGCGGCTCAACAGCTCACCTCGATTACCGACAATCAGAGCAACCGCGTTACCTACACTTACGATCTAAAAGGCAACCGCACCCAAGCAGCGACCTACGACCTGACCGGCACCTTAGTACGCCAGATCGACACCGCCTACGACCTGCGTAATCACGTCAATGCGATCACCGTCGGCAGCGCCATCACCCAACAACTCACCGACGCCATCGGCAACCTTACTAATGAGACCGACCCCAAGCAGGTTGCGGCGAGTAGCGGCATCGCCACCACCCATACCTACGACGCCTTAAACCGCCTCATCCAAACGGTCAACAACCTCGGCGGCATTACCACCTACGGCTACAACCAAAACGACCAACTCGTTCAAGTGAAGGCGCCCAACAACGCCACCACCACCTATGAGTACGACGATTTAGCCAATCTCTTAAAAGAGACGAGCCCGGATCGGGGCGCCACCACCTACGTCTACGACGACGCCGGCAACGTAAAGCAAGTTACCGACGCCCGCGGCATCACGGTGAAGTACACCTACGACGCCCTCAACCGACTCAAACTGATCGACCACCCGACCGACGTCGACGTGATCTATGTCTACGACACCGCGACCAACTGCACCTTAGGCAACGGCAACCTCTGCCAAGTCACCGACGAATCCGGCACGACGGTCTACGGCTACGACGCCTTCGGCAACGTAGTAACTCAGCGCAAAACCGAACTCGGAAAAACGTATCTCACCCAAACCACCTACGACGCCGGCAACCGGATAAAGAGCATCACCTATCCCGACAACCGCGTCGTCACTTACCCAAGAGATACCCTCGGCAGAATCACCGGCGTCACCGGGACGGCAAACAGCCTCGCCACGACCCTGCTCACGGGCAGAACCTACCGTGCCGATGGTCTATTACTGAGGCACCTACACCTACAACCACCTAGGCCAGCGAACCCGCAAAGTCGAGGGCAACACCACGACCGTCTACCACTACGACCTGACAGGAAACCTCATCCTAGAAACCAGCAACACCGGCACCGTCAAAGTCGTCTACGTCTACACCGACAACCTCCCGATCGCACAAGTCAAACGTAGCGGCAACACCGAGACCTTGACCTACCTACACACCGATCATGAAGGAACCCCGCGGCTGGGCACCAACGCCAGCAACACGACTGTCGTCTGGCGCTGGGAGGGTAGGGCGTTTGGGGAGACGAGCCCGACCGGAACGGCGACGGTTAACTTGAGGTATGCTGGCATGTACGCGGACGCGGAGAGTGGACTGTTCTATAACTGGAATCGGTATTACAGCCCGGCGCTGGGACGTTACCTCACCAGTGATCCGATTGGGTTGGAGGGTGGTCCCAACACTTACACCTACGTTCGCAACAATCCACTGCGATGGACCGATCCGTCCGGTCTGTGTATTGAAGATGCCTGTATTATTGAAGGAATCGCAATCGGCGCTGGGGCAAGAGTCTTATTAGGAGCAATAGCTGCTGGTGCAGGAGCAGCAACTCCTGTTACACAACAGTGCGACGATAAAAAATGTCCTCCCTGTAAAACAGTGAGCGGTAAAATCGTTCCAGTTGGCACTATTGGGTACCGACCGCTAGACGTTATCCCGGACAATCAAAAGCAGCATGGCGTTTATGGTTCTCACCACAATATATTTATTGCTAATCAAATGCCCTATCCAAAGTGCGACTGCTTTTGGGCAAAACAGAAATGGGTTGCGAAACCAAATGAAATCCAGCCAACGTGGATTCCTATTGAGCCCTTTATTAAATAATTTAGGTGCAATGTATGCGCTATAAAAATGGAACAGAAATAAACGTTGGCGATCATGTTCTCGTGGAAGGAAATGTCCGAGGCACCGTCGTATGTGACTACGATAAGCGGGAATGCCTTGACGGGTATGACAGCTGGCTTACAAAGGAAGAGCTTGTTGGTGGCGGTACATTATCAAGCGGTGTGATGATTGAAACGGATGAGCTGGGCTTTTTGCATTACCCAGAGGACGACGACGATATTTTGATAATTTCGCAGTCTGTGTAGGGCAGAAAAGCAAAATAAAAAGCCGGCCGAGGGCGTCAGAAGCGCGGTAGGATGGGTGCAACCCATCAACACAACCCATGAAGCCGGCTCACGCCGGCTTCATCGTTTTAGCGGCTCGCCTGACTGAGCACGCCCTCCAGCATCTCCATCACAAACTTCTGCTTCGCCTTCGGCAACCGACTTAACCGTTCGATCTGCTGTTGCAGCTTCGGCGCCGGTCCGCGCTTGCCGGTGCCGTTCTTGCGTCCGAGCAGTTCATCGACGCTGACACCGAAGAACTGCGCGATCACCGGCAGTGTCGCGATCGGCATACGGATGCGGCCGACTTCATAGTGCGCGTAGGTCTGCTGCGCGATCCCGAGTTCATCGGCCATTGCGCGTTGACTCACACCTTGTGCCTTACGCAGCGCGGCGATGCGGCCACCGAGCGCCTTCAAAAACTGTTGCTCATCCGGGGTCATCACTCTCACCACCGACTCTGATTGCGACGCCATCAGCATAAGGCCCACCTCTGAATGTGAGAGTTGACAAGACTCGTAATAAGAGTACTCTAGCGCCCGAGTTATTTTTACTCAAACCCTATTGACAGGGTTCGGCGAAAAACCAGAAAAACGGAGCTTACTGACTCGATGAAACCGCGCCGCCTGACGGTCAACCGCACCCGCGTCGAGTCCCGTGGCACTCGTCACCCGCGTCAACTTCCTCAGCCGATACCGCTGCTTCGCCTGCAAGGCCGTTGGCTCGATCAAGCTGGCTTCACCATTGGCGCCGAGGTACGTGTCGCGGTCGCGCGCGGACTGCTCGCGCTCGAAGTAATCGACCCCGACAACGAGACGTAAGCCACGGAGCCCGTCATGCCCCAACGCATCCCACCCGACGACATCGAGCGCCTCAAACAAACCGTCTCCATCGAACGCCTCGTCGAGGCCGCCGGCATCGAGCTCAAGCGCCACGGCAAAACCTTAATGGGCCGCTGCCCGTTCCACGACGACAAAACCCCATCGCTTGCGATCACCCCTGACAAAAATCTCTGGCATTGCTTAGGCGCCTGCCACGAAGGCGGCGACGTGTTCCAGTGGGTCATGAAGCGCAACGGCGTATCGTTCCGTCATGCTTATGAGTTGTTGCGCGAGGGCATTGGTGCTTTAACCGCGCAGCCCGTCAAACAAACCACGGTGCGCGCCTTACCGCCGCCGGTGCAGTTCGATGCTGATGACCAAGCATTGCTCAACCAAGTCATCGACTACTACCACCGCACCTTGACGCAAAACCGCGAGGGCTTGGCGTACCTCGAAAAGCGCGGCCTCGTATCGAGCGAAGCCATTGAGTACTTCAAGCTCGGCCTTGCCAATCGCACGTTGGGTCTGCGTCTGCCGAACAAACAACGCAAGAGCGGCGCCGACATCCGCGCCCAACTCGAAAAGCTCGGTAT
Organism: Gammaproteobacteria bacterium; assembly: GCA_016199745.1. NCBI lineage: Bacteria > Pseudomonadati > Pseudomonadota > Gammaproteobacteria > Gammaproteobacteria bacterium. Next base: position 10,146 of record JACQFZ010000039.1, on the reverse strand, counting down.
CATGCGCGCAAGCGGTCACGAGCACTTCGCCGGTTGCCTCATCGTTCCGATCCTCGATGCGGGCGGCAATGTCGTCGAGGTCTACGGTCGCAAAACGAGCAAGGTGAAAGAAGGCGAGCCGAAACATCTTTACCTGCCCGGTCCACATGCCGGCGTCTTCAACCTCGACGCGATCAAAGTGAGCGACGAAATCATCCTGTGCGAAGCGTTGATCGACGCGCTCACGTTCTGGTGCGCCGGCTTCCGTCACGTCACATCGAGTTACGGCACCGGCGGCTTCACCGACGATCATTTAGCCGCGTTCCAAAAGTACGGCACGAAGCGCGTGCTCATTGCTTACGATCGCGACGAGGCCGGCGATGTCGGTGCGGCCAAGGTCGCCGAGTTGTTGTTGAACGCCGGCATTGATTGCTACCGCATCGAGTTCCCGAAAGGCATGGACGCGAACGAGTACGCGTTGCGCATGCAACCGGCATCGAAGAGCTTAGGGCTTGTGATCCGCTCCGCCATCTGGCTCGGCAAAGGTAAGGCACCGGCGCTCACCACCGACACGATGAGTGTCGATATCGAACCGGTACTCATCGAAGCAACGACGCCGAGCGAGATCGTGTCGCCGACGATCATCGAGCCGGCGGCCCCGGCCTCGCCGTTGCCCGAGGCACCGAAAGTCGAGCTGGTGACCGAGATCGACGGCGAGCAAATCCTGATCGGTCTTGGTGACCGGCGTTACCGCATCCGTGGCCTTGCGCAAAACCCGAGCCTCACCCCGATCAAAGTGAACGTGCTCGTCTCACGCAACGACGCCTTCCACGTCGATACCTTCGACATCAACATCGCGCGTCACCGCGCGATGTTCGCCACCCTTGCGGCCAAAGAGTTAAACCTAAAAGACGACGTGCTCATCAAAGACCTGGGCCGCATCTACTTAAAGCTCGAAGCGCTCCACGAAGCGACACTCGCGAAGACCAACGACAAAAAGCCCGAGCTCGTCACACTCACCGACGACGAAAAGAAAGCCGCCCTCGATCTGTTGCGCGATGTAAAGCTCCTCGATCGCATCCTCGCCGACTTCCACGCCTGCGGCGTGGTCGGCGAAGAGACCAACAAGCTCGTCGGTTATTTAGCCGCCGTCTCGCGCAAGCTCGACAAACCGCTGGCGGTGATCGTGCAGAGCACGAGCGCTGCCGGCAAATCGTCGTTGATGGAGGCGTGCCTTGCGTTCGTGCCGGAGGAAGAGCGCATCCAATACTCCGCGATCACGGGTCAGGCGTTGTTCTACATGGGCAACATCAATCTCAAACACAAAGTGCTCGCGCTCTCCGAAGAAGAAGGTGCGGCGCGCGCCTCGTATGCGTTAAAGCTGTTGCAGAGTGAAGGCAAGCTCACCATCGCGAGCACCGCCAAAGATCCGGAGACCGGCCGGCTTGAGACACAGCCTTACAGCGTCGAGGGTCCGGTCATGATCTTTATGACCACCACCGCCATCGACATCGACGACGAGCTCATGAACCGTTGCTTAGTCCTAGCCGTCGATGAGAACCGCGAGCAAACACGTGCGATCCATCAGTTGCAGCGCGAAGCCGAAACGCTCGAAGGGTTCATCGCCAAAGAAGAGCGGAGCCATCTGCTCAAGCTCCATCAGAACGCGCAACGCTTGTTAAAGTCGTTGCACGTCGTCAATCCGTTCGCGCGGGCGCTCACGTTCCCCGACACCGCGACCCGGATGCGTCGCGATCACACCAAGTACCTCGCGCTCATCCGCGCGATCGCGCTCGTGCACCAGCACCAGCGCATCATCAAAACCATGACCCATCGCGGCCAACCGAAGGAGTACATCGAGGCGAGCTTGGACGACATCGAGATCGCCAACAAACTTGCGCACGACGTGCTCGGTCGCACGCTCGATGAGTTACCGCCGCAAACGCGGCGGCTGTTGTTGTTGCTCGATCACATGGTGAGCGCGTCGTGCGTGCGCTTAAAGATGGACCGATGCGACTTCCGCTTTAGCCGGCGTGAGGTTCGCGAGTTCACGAGCTTAAGTGACACGCAATTACGTCTGCACATCGATCGCCTCGTCGAGCTCGAATACTTGATCGTGCATCGCGGCGGCCGCGGCCAATCGTTCGTGTATGAGTTGATCTACGACGGCAAAGGCAAAGACGGCAAACCGTTCGTGCCCGGCTTGATCGACGTCGAGAAGTTGCGATCTACATCTACAACAAAAAGTTCGCGGGGGTCGGACGGGGGGTTCGCGGGGTCAACGCGCCCCCAACGCGGGGTCAACACGGGGGGATCGCGGCCCACAAAAAATAACGAAACCCTCGGCAATCAAAGCGTGGAATCCGCCTCGCGCGATGACCTGCTCGAAAACGCACTTCCGGAACCCGAAACCGAAACGGAATCGTAGGCGTAGGAACGTATGCGTAGAGCGCAACGCAAAAACGCTGCCGGTCTGCGAAGCCGTCGTTGGCAACTGCCTGCCAACGGCTTAAGTCGCGCGCTGCGCGACTTCATCGATGCCACTGGTGCCAAAGGCTTGTCACCGCGCACGCTGCAACACCGGCAGCGTGCCATCAAACGCTTCATCCTCTGGGGCGACGAACGTGGACTCAACGATCCGCGCGAGATCACGTTGCCCATCCTCGAACGCTACCAGCGCCATCTCTATCACTACCGCAAACCGAACGGCGAACCGCTCTCGTTCAGCAGCCAGTACACCGAGCTTGCACCGCTAAAAGCGTTCTTCCGTTGGCTCACACGCGAGCACCACATCCTCTACAACCCGGCGAGCGAGCTTGAGTTGCCGAAAGTCGTTCACAACCTGGCGCGCTACGTGCTCTCGGTCGCCGACGTCGAGCGCATCATCGCCATGCCGGACACCGTGACGTTGTTGGGCCTACGCGATCGAACGATCCTCGAAGTGCTTTACTCCAGCGCGATCCGGCGCTCGGAACTAATGCGGTTGTTGATCTATGACGTGGACACGAAACGCGGCTCGCTACTCGTGCGCAACGGCAAAGGTGCCAAGGATCGCATCGTGCCCCTCGGTGAGCGCGCATGTGGTTGGGTCGATCGTTATCGTCGTGACGGGCGCGATCCGTTCATCAGCGGTCGTGATGAAGGCATCATGTTCTTAACCTCGCAAGGTGATGCGCTGACCGACGACCACTTGACCGGCATCGTCAAGGAGCACATCCAGAACGCCGGCATCACGATGCGCGGCGCCTGTCACTTGTTCCGTCATGCCTGCGCGACTCACATGCTCGACAACGGCGCCGACACACGCTTCATCCAAGCGTTGCTCGGACACGCGAGTTTAGAGAGCACACAGATCTACACGCACGTCGCACTCAACAAGTTGAAGGCGGTGCATGAGGCGACGCATCCGGCAACGTGCCATCGCAACACCACCAGCAACACGACACCGAATGCGCAACGTGACGCGTTGCTCACCGTGCTCGCGAGAGAAGTGGAAGAAGAGGAAACCGAAACCGAAAGCGACACGACACCGCCGCAACAGTTCTACCGCCGACCCTACGCCCCACGACCTAACCGACGCGGCCCGCGAAAGAAGAAAGACGAGAGCAATGAGGACGTCAAGGCGTGACACGATGTGCCGCTCGATATCACGTTCACCGTGGCTCACGGTCCGCCCGTCACGGCGCTTGCAAAACAACCGCAAGCGCCGCGCCGGGCTAGCACGGCCATCCCTGGCCGTCTTCGTTCAACGGGAGTGCCGAGGTTCTGCACGCTCGCGTCCTGCTCGCGGTCGTTGGCCGTTGTTGCCTTGCGCGCGCTTCGCAAGCCGCGCGCCAGGGACCCCGGCCACCCCGTCACGCGGCTTGCAAGCAAAGCGCGCGCAAGGCAACAACGGCAATCGTGTGCGCGCAAGCGCGCACGGATCGCCCCCCAAGCCCCCCGAAGGGGGGATGTTGGGGCGTGCCGCTCAACATAACGCCGTCTTACGCGTCACTCGCGCGCTCGCTACGCTCGCAACGATGCGCGAGTGACGCGTAAGAGGCGCTATGTTAACCGGCCCGCGATGTGCCCCCATCCCTCGCGGCGTAAACGCCGGCCCCTTCCCCGGTGGGGAAGGGGCATGTGAAAAATCACATCGAGAGTAATCGCGTTTAAGAAACGAACAACAGAAGTTCGGTCGCGCATCCTGCGCGAAGTTAAGAATCCCAACTCATCCCATCCCCACCGTTCGCTTAGGCACGGTCAGCATCGCACGGTGCTCGGCCCCGTCCAGGGCTTCGCAAGTCGCGCAAACAACGCGCGACCCTGGACGGGTCCTGCGCGCCGTGCGCTGCCGCCCACGCCTAAGCGAACTCCACCCGAGTGCGCGGCAAAACAACACGGAGCACCACCCATGACCGACGACGACATCCAGTCAGCCATCACCAATCAAACCTTGTTCCTCATCGCCGGCCTCAACGGCAACCCGCGCCATGCCGCCTTGCGTTGCCGTCTCCACCAACTCGCCGGCATGCTCGAACTCGCGTTACTGCAAGACGCAAAACCCACCTTCATCGACTTCCTGCAACACGAGCGCGATTACGTACGCGATCGGATGAACGACGTATAAGAAACCCAAGGCCGGGCGATGCCCGGCCTTGGGCAATGCGCCGTTAAAGAAAAAACCGCTTCATCGACAGCGGCGCGCACGACTAGAATCGCACCATGGCCGCGCTCGCTGTTAAGCCAAAACTCGCATCCGGGGTTCACGACCTCGATGACACAACTCACGTCATCGTGATCGCTTGTTTAACTGCTGATCTGCATCAGGAAAATGTTGCCGCTAACGACGAACTCGTAGAGGGCGCGTACTACGATGCAGAGTCGGGACTATTTTATAACTGGCACCGTTACTACTCACCTGCACTTGGTCGCTACATCACTTTCGACCCACTTGGTGTTATTCCAGGGATCGGGTTGTTACCTAACTTGCCGTGGGCAGTGAAGGCGAAGTACCTGCTGTTGTCGCACAAGGGGTTGGCCCTGAATGGGCTCAATCAGCCGTACGCTTACGCAGCCGACAATCCGCTGAGGTATATCGATCCGCTTGGTCTTGCGGAGACGCCAGGAAAGCCGGGCTTCCCCGGTTCAATCCCAGACATCATTCCACCAGGACTGGATATTGATTCCAGTGCGGGCAGGCTGCTTCTCGCGCCGTGCGCACTGAGGCAATGTAATACTCGTTGCAACTCAAACCCGCCTTATCCCATGGATCCGACATTGGAGTGCATGTCGCAATTCAATCGGCTTACACCGGATCAACAGAAAGCTGTTGCAATAACATTGCGTATCATCGGAGGTAACGAAGCACAAGTAATCATAGAATGTGCTGATAGGTTACAGGCGCTATTCCCAAGCAGCGCGAAAAACCCGTGCAAGTGCCAATGAGGAGACGCATGAAAATTATCGCTAGTTTCGCGGTTGCCGCTTGGTTGATCGTCGGGGCGCACTCTCTTTGGCCGTTCCTTAGTGGAGAAGTTGGCACAGCGCTAGAAGAGATGTGTTCAATCGATGATGAGCAAAAAGCACAAGGCATTCAGGAGCAATTAAAACGGTCTGGCCTTCCCGCGCAGCCAGAGTTCGATTGTGCTGCCTTTAAGAAAGCTACTTACAGCAATGCCCTCATCCATGCGGTTCTGGTGCTTGTCGGATTGATCGCCGCTGTATTCGCCATCTTCAGTAGTAGACGGCGGGCAATATGGTTGCTCGTTAGTGCAGCGATTTACCTGTCAATGTGGGGCTGGAAAGTTATCGGTAAAAATATCGTGGAGCTTTACCGAGTCATGTTCGCGCTCGCAGACAGTTCCGGGCAGTTCATAATGTTGCTTGGGCTCGAAGTAGTGATACCGCTGTTGTTTGTTGCGGTACTCGCGGTATGCGCTGTTACATTGATGCGAAAGCAAGATCCCATGTAAGCTGAACCAAACAAAGCCCGGCTCTAGCCGGGCTTCTTCTATCAATAGGGTTTGCTCGGACCCATCGGCGTCTAACCGTTATGCAGAAAGAACTGCTTATAGTCATTGCAATTCTGTTCACAATTCCTGCCACGGCAAATCAAGACGCTTGGGCGCCCAAGGCGCTGTTTCAGTTAGAGAGCGCCAACCTTGAGCAAACCATGCTTTGGATTTCAGGGGTGAGCTATGCGTTTTCCGAGTACTCTGATCAGCTAGCCAAGAGCGGGAAGCCCCGACTCTTTTGTCGGACGGGACGCAACGTTCCATCGAGTCTGCTGTTCGAGATTCTCAATAAAAAACATCCTAAGCAGCGAATCACCTCGGAACAAGCCATCGGCTCTTTAACGCAGGAACTCCGTGAACGCTTCCCTTGTAGCTAGAAGAGGCGCCATCCCTTCGACGAACGCCTAAGGTCAGAACCTAGCATATGCCAGTCTTTCCAAAGCCAAAGTTCGCGTTTGACTACAATCCGATGGTCGAGATCGAGCATCTGCGACAACACAGACAGAAGCGTTCTATCCCAAATCGCGAAAACGACACACTGCTTGTGGCGACCTGGAACATCGCCAATTTTGGAGCTCAGGAGCGCACTGACAAGGACCTATCTCTCCTTGCGGAGATCGTCAGTTGGTTCGATTTAGTGGCCATCCAGGAGTGTCGAGGGAACTTTGGGGACCTCTTCGACGTGCAGCGTAAGCTTCCTAGCTCCTACCGCGTTGTCATGTCAGACGTCGCCGGAAACGATGAGCGCATGGTGTACGTGTATGACAGTGAAAAGCTAACCGTGCTCGAAGAGGTGGGAGAGATCGCTTTTCCACCGTCCCAATGCAAATCGGTTAAGTTGCCGGGAATAACCCAAACGTTTGACGGCTTTGATCGAAACCCCTATCTGGCGTCCTTTGCTACCGGCAAGACATCGTTTACGTTCGTAAACGTGCACCTGTATTTTGGCGACGGCAAACCAAAATCCATCGCGCGTCGATCTCTGGAAACTTTTGCTGTCGCAAAATGGGCAGACTTGCGAAAAAAGAGCCGTTTTTCATTCACTCGAGAGGTCGTGGCGCTTGGCGACTTCAATATGCCCAAAAGAGAACCCGGTGATCCCATCTTCAACGCACTGACGAAGCTTGGACTTGAGGTGCCGGAACATTCCACACGGATCGCCTCTAGCATCAGTACCGATGCCGAATACGATCAAATCGTGTTCCTGCCCGAAACGAGCAAACGCTGCTTCACTGGCCAGAAAGGCGTCTTTGACTACGACTCGGTTCTGTTTCCGGAGTTATGGCAGGACGGAAAAAATAAGAACAACTTTAAAACTTACCTTCGCTACCACATTTCTGACCATCGACCGATGTGGGCTCAGCTTTGGACAAATAAGGGGTGAACCGAGCTACGGGCCTAATAAGCCCCTGGCTCGCGCCCGCGCAGTTTTGCTTGCGCCAGCGTAGCGCAAGATAAGTTCCGCCAAATCGTCGTCTTCCGCATACAGGAACGTCACTGGCACACCTAGCACGTGTGCCAAGCGCTTCGCGGTCGAATAGTCGGGAACATGCTTGTTTTTCTCGTACTGATTCACGCGCGCACTCGCTGCAAACTGGTCCATCCCAGCGAGAATTCCGACCCGCTTTTGGGACAGTCCCTTTCTTTCTCGAGCTTGCCGTAGTCTCAGCCCAACCGGGCATAACACTCTGTCTGAACCGCCCACTCTTCGCCCTTTCCGAGCTTGTGAGCTAAGACATTCTTAGTATTTAATCTTGTTTGGATACTAAGGAATCCTTAGTATCTCGATCTAATAACTAAACAGCCGCCCGAACGAGACTCCAAGGCTCAACAATGTTCGAAACAATTGATTACGCCGAGATCCCGCTGCCGGAAGTCTTCCGGGAAGACGGAAACCGCGCTTGGTCTTATGTCATCCGTCGGCTGCACGTTCCTTGGTTTCATCTCGTTTATCAGTTTCAAGCAGAGCGCGATGTGCGACTGCGCCAGCCGGCCTTCCTAAGCGAGGTCGACCAACTGCGTGAGTTTCAAGAAATGGACGGCGTAAAGCTTGAGGAAGTCCAGATCGTATTACCGAAATACATGACAGGGGCGGAACGCTGGACGATGGAGCCGCTGGTGGAGATCTGGGAAGGCATTGAACCTAACGCCCAACACCAAAAAGCGTCCGTCTATGTGCTTGGGAGCGGCGAACGTTTGATGGTGTCTGCGTTCGACACAAAAGAGTCGGACCTGCTAAATCGACGTTTGATCTTCCGGGGCCCGACCAAGAAACGAAATAAGCGTCGTTAGAACGGAGTCGGGGTTGGAGCAGATGAGAGTGGGAGTAGTTATGGTTTCGCGAAAAGTGTTATGGGCAGGAAGGTCCTCATTTCTATCGCGCACTTTCAACTAACACATCGGTCGGAAGGAACCATCGATGCACGCACGAATAGTCGGTACGACGCATCTCTTCGTCATTGGGTCACTTTCGTTTTTCCTGACATCCTGCGGTGATAACCGTGTCGAGCTATGCGATAAGCTCGTACGCAATATAGCTTTGCTTCAAGTGGAAGCACACTCCAAGTTCGGCACAAGCCGAGAGCAGATCGCCTACGACGTCGACAGATACATCCGTTCCGCCCAGTTTCCTGATCTCGTTAATGAATGCATTAATGACAAGTCTTCTTCCAAAGGCGAACTCGTTTGCGGTATTGAAGCCAAAAGCCTTCCCGAGTTCGACCAGTGTGGCCGGAAGTTCCGCCAGCACAGAAAGTGAAAACCAAGCATCGAGCAATGGACGCGCAAGCACTGCGGCTTTGGGTACTTTCCGACACGCAATGGCTCACGGCCACAGAGATCGCCAAAGCCAACGGACAGCGGACTAAAGGTTTGGCGGCACGATGGAAACGAAGCGGCAAAATCTTTGCCGTGCCGGTTCCCCGGCTGGAGGGCGTCGAGGAGGATCGCTACGCTGCCTATCAATTCGACGTACACATGAAGCCGTGCCCGGTCATCGCCCAGGTGCTAAAAATCTTCGGCGACAAGAAGAACGACCCCTGGAACATACTGTTCTGGTTCCATTCCAGAAACGGTTGGTTGCGTGGGCAGGCGCCTAACGAGTGTCTCGACAAGCCAGCGCTAGTAATCGAGGCGGCTAAACACGAGATGGAGCCGGTTGAGGGCTAACGCCATGTCCCATCAGCACAGGCGAGCAATCTAACCAGAATCAGTAACAGCGCGATATGAAAAATCCCAACGACCGCTTTGGTATTCTTGAAGGCGCTTTCAAAGCCGCTTGGGGCGCGCATCGGTCAACGGGAACGTTCCGTTCCGGAATGTACGTTCCTACCCGGAACGAAGTTGCTACGCTGCCCGCCTTGGACTTGCAACGCATTGTCATCGATTGGATGTGGGAAGGCCCCACGGAACTAATCCCAACTGTTCCGCAAATCGCAGAAGTTCTCGCATTGCTGGAAATTCGTCCCGACGCGAATGAGCTTACGGCCCTTATTGCTGAGTGTCGCAGTTACATCAAGGAGTAATTAGGTTGCCTACCCCTCTACTAAATCTCAGATAAATAGCCGAAGTTGAATAGGAATTCATAGGCGGATAGGATCTAACGGGCCCACCAAGGGGTCATCGTCCCGCCAACGGTAAAGCAGCTACGGCAGCACTTGGTCATATCTTCGGTTCTGGGTTGCGCTTGTTTTGTGTGCTTGGGCAACCTCATGTGCGGGCCATGAGGTCGTTAAGCGCCTACACAAACAGGAGATAACCCATGTCGCAAGTCGTTCTCACGCCGACCCTTGTCCGCAAGCTTCGGCTTACCGCAAAAGCCATCCACAAGAATCTTCCACACGTATCCCACCACCGAGCTCTTGATATTTTGGCAAAGGAGCACGGATATCAACGCTGGCGCGATATCGGTGCAAATGCGGAAGTCGATGAGCCGAACCCTGTTCGAGTATTACATCCGTTGTGCCTCTCTAAAGAAAATATTCCAAAATCACGCCGTCGAGTGATCGATTTATGGACAAAACGTATGGAGTGCGCATTCCGGCCAAGCCGGCCACCCATTCCAGTCATGACGGTCACCCGCGGAGCGTAGCGACGCAAGTCGGCGGTTTATCTATCAGACTGACCGCCATGGGGCAAGCGGGTGCGTTCCTTGCGCATCGATTCGCGTCCG